>JACQEA010000082.1 GCA_016200825.1 Chloroflexota bacterium
CGTCGCTTTGTTTGGGTAATTTGTACGCGTCCATCACGCGCGCGTACGCCTCGCTATCGCGTTGCATCAGCGCGATTAATTCCGCGCGCAGCGGTTCGATCTGCGCGATTTCGTCGCGCAGTCGCGCGTCGATTGATTCATATCCTTTTTTTCCAATCGTCAGACGACAAACCATCAACAGTAATGACGCCGCGAGCGCGCCACTCAAGGCAGATGCTGTGCCGCCACCGGGAGTTGGATTGGAAGAGGAGAGTTGATCGAGAAATTGCGCGAGGGTTTCTTCGGCGAAGGGCTTCATTGCGGACATTCTAGCGCAGTGAATCGCGAATGGCAAATGGCGAATGGCTGATAGCGGATAGCCGATGGCTAAAAAAACGCGTTTGCGATCTGCTATTTGCGATTTGCAATTTACTTTTCTGTCATCGCCAAATTACTTTGACCACGCGATGTTCACTCTCGAAATCTATAAACGCGACGCGGCGATTCGCAATTCCGTATTCAAATATTTTTTTAGTCAACTGCGCATCGCCCAAACAATATTGCTCCAATCGTTTTTGAAACCACTCGCCCAATTCCGCAGCGCGTTGCGCGCCTTCCGCGTCGTTCACGTCCGACAACGCATAGGGCCAACGATCGCGCAAGGTGCGCGCGAGGCGATACCATACGACCGCTTGCGGCGCGTTTCCCATTTTTTCTTTTGCTAACGTTCCTTCCGCGAGCGCGGCGAGCGAAACGTGATGTCCGACCTGGGCTTCGATATCGGTTAGCAAATCGAAACTTTTTTTATTGAGCAGATTTCTCAATTCACCTGGGGAATCAGGCAGAGATTTTTCGGATGTAGTTTTATCGTTGGCAGAATCAGACGCGGCGCGCGCGATCCGCTCGCCGGAATACGCAAGCACAATGTTGTCAAAGCGCAAGATATTGAAACCGATGATGCGATCGTGTTGGACAAGTTGTTCCGCGAGCGCGGCGGTGCTGTAATAAATTTGCTCGCCGTGACATTCGCAGATCGACGCGCCAACCGAGAAATGCAACGCGCGAATCGCGCTCTCTTGATCGGGCGCGTTCGGGTCGAGCAGTTCTTCGGTTTCGAGATCGTAAAAGATGTCGGGCATTGCACTCGACATTTTACCTAGCACGCGAATAATGCGCAAGAGCGCAATGGAATAATTTCAAGCCGAGGTTCGTTTTGCGAGAGATTGATTCGCGTTTATAATCTTGGCGAGTTGACATGTAAAAGCCTAGAAAATAAATGGAACCAGCGTAACGAAGATTGAGTAATTGATATGGAGGTTCATCATGGCAAATAAATATGCTCCGCTTGAAAATTACTTGCGTGATCTTCCTGAAAACCAAAAGGAAGTTAGGTTTGGTTTTAGACAAATCGAAAGAATATTGAATGACAAATTGCCATCGTCCGCATATGAATATCGACAATGGTGGGAAAATGAGAAAGAAGGCAACCATGTCAATGCGCGGTCATGGCTGAAAGCGGGTTGGAAGATAGATGAGGTCAACTTCAAAGACAAGTGGGTACGGCTTGTGAGGCAATAAAATATTTTCGGCAGATATTTGGAAACAAAAACCCCGCTCTCATTCGAGAACGGGGTTTGTTTTTTTACTCCAGATAATCGCGCAACTTGCGCGACCGCGACGGATGCCGCAATTTACGCAATGCTTTCGCTCCGATTTGGCGAATGCGCTCGCGTGTCACGCCAAGGGACTTTCTTGTAGACAACGCTTGCCCAATTGATGCCAGCGCGTTATAATATCTGCCGTGCGTGTCATATCTCGCAAAGCGCTCCGAGAATTTTGGGAATTACATCCAGATGCCCGGCAAGCACTTCAATCTTGGTACGCTGATGTAAAACACGCGAAATGGAAATCGCCGTCTGAAATCAAAGATGTTTATCGATACGCGAGCATCGTAACCAACAACCGCGTCGTGTTCAATATCAAAGGAAATCATTATCGCGTGATCGTCGCGATTCAATATCAGTTTGGCATTGTCTATATTCGCTTTGTCGGTACCCATCAAGAATACGATACGATAGATGCGGCAACAATCTGATTGGAGCAAATCATATGCAAGACCTTCGCCCTATTAAAACAGAAACGGACTATCAAACCGCACTCAAGGAAATAGAAAACCTTTTCAGTGCCACCCCGAACACGCCCGAAGGTGATCGTTTGGAAATTTTGGCAACGCTCGTGGATGCGTATGAAGACGCACGCTACGATATTCCCGCGCCAGACCCCATCGAAGCGATTCATTACCATTTGGAGAGCCGCGGGCTAACGCGCCGGGATCTGGAACCGTACTTGGGAAGTCGCGCGCGTGTCTCACAAATTCTGAATCGGCAACGCGCACTTTCATTAGGCACGATCCGCCAACTTCACCAAGGGCTCGGCATTCCAGCCGAAATTCTTTTACAACCATATCGAGTTCGCAAAAGCAAGGCGCGTGTTGTCTTGCAACGAACAACTTCGTCCCGCAAACGTCTGCAGTCGCCTTCGCCGGTTCTTCGCGAAGCAAAGGCGCAATATCGCACCCAACGATCGCGGAAATGAAAAAGACCCCCAACATTTCGTCGGGGGTCCTGCTTTACTCCAAATAATCGCGCAACTTGCGCGACCGCGACGGATGCCGCAACTTGCGCAGCGCCTTCGCTTCGATCTGGCGAATGCGCTCGCGCGTCACGCCAAATTTTTTGCCGACTTCTTCCAACGTATGGCTCTTGCCATCTTTCAAACCAAAACGCAATTGCAATACGCGCCCTTCGCGCGGACTGAGCGAAGTCAGCACATCTTCCATTTGCTCGCGCAAAAGTTGATGCGATGCCGCGTCGGTGGGACCGAGCGTCATTTCGTCCGGAATGAAATCGCCGAGATGCGAATCTTGTTCTTCGCCAACCGGCATTTCCAGCGACAAGGGTCGTTGCGAGATTTTGATAATGCGCTCAACCTTACGCGGAGTTGTGTTCAATTCTTTCGCGATCTCTTCGCTCGTCGGTTCGCGACCTAATTCTTGAACGAGCGTGCGCGAGACGCGCGTCAATTTGTTGATGCGTTCGCACATATGCACCGGCACGCGAATCGTGCGACCCTGATCGGCAATTGCGCGCGTAATGGCTTGGCGAATCCACCACGTCGCGTACGTGGAAAATTTATAGCCGCGATGATAATCGAACTTTTCCACCGCGCGAATCAGACCGATGTTGCCTTCCTGAATCAAATCCAAAAACGACACACCGCGCCCGATATATTTTTTCGCGATCGAAACAACCAGGCGAAAGTTTGCTTTGATTAATTTCTGGCGATAGAGTTCCCCTTCGCGGATTTTGCGATCCAAGCGATAACGTTCAGCGGGCGTGATATGATTGCGGTTGAGACGCTGATATGCTTTTTTCCCAATCTCCATCCCGCGCGCGTATTCCACTTCTTGCGCGGCAGTGAGAAGCGCGATGCGCGAAATCTCTTTCAGATAGAGCGAAACGGTGTCGTCAATTCCAATCGCGCTGAGATCGAATTCTTCTTTCTTTTCCGCGGCCGTTTCTTTCTCATCAACTTCATCCACCGAAGGAGTTTTTTCCGGTTCGACAACCGGAATGCCTTCGTTGAACAAAACGATGTACAGTTCTTCTAGTTGCTCCATATTGGATTCGGCTTCTGGGAAAACGTGCAACACATCATCTTGGGTCAAGTACGATTGATCTTTCCCTTTTTGAATCAACAACTCGACCGGGGTTGATTCCTCTTCACCTTGCCCTAAGATCGCGACTTGGTTCACGCGCAATGTACCTGGCCGGCGCACCAATTTGCGCGGCGCGATAAGCCCGCCTGATCCCCGGCGCGATTTTGGATGATTCCCGTTATCGCGTACCGCAAGCAGTTGAGCTTTGGAGAATTGGAATTTCCCGATCGCTTTTTTCTTGTTCTTCATTCTCAGATTTCAGCTCCATTCGCACGAAAGAAAAATATTTTGGCGTAAACAATAAAATCGAGACAGGGTCGCCCCCGTCTCTCTTTAGACGATAGGATTATACGGCAAAGTAAAAGCCAAGTCAATAGTTTTCATGTATTCTTTATATCGCGCTGGTTCGACTTAACGTTTCAAGCAGGCGATTATGACAATCCTGACGAAAAATCACTTGAGAGAATTGCCCACTTGTGCTACAATGTGCCAGTCATCATCAACTCATCGAGCGCTTAAAACCAGCAAATATGACTCAGGATACTCATAGAATGATAGACGACGACTTGGACCAATTTGAAAAAAGCGTTGATCGGTTCTTTAGTTCGTTTCTGCCGACTCAACGTCGTTACCGTCCGATTACTTGGCATCCTCCGACCGATGTGTATGAAACCGATGCGGGGGTCACAGTCAAGATCGAAATCGCCGGCATGACCCCGGAAGATTTTGAAATTTCTTTCCAAGATCAAGTTCTCACGGTGAGCGGGGAACGCAAAGACCTCGACGTGAACAAAACCGTTTTGCATCTCTTGGAAATTACGTACGCCGAATTTGAAATCCAAGTGAAATTGCCTGGGGCGTACCTCGAGAGTGAGATTGCTGCCAAGTATGAAAGCGGATTTCTGTACATTACACTCCCCAAACCCAAAGAGCAAAAACAAACGCCAATTCGGATTCGCGTAAAGTAAATTGCACCGCGCGAATAAATCAACCATTATGCAAATTCAAACCGGACGCAAAGACGCCACGAGAGAAAAAACCACGCAAGACAAAGAATCAACAATTCCTGCCGAATTGCCGATCCTGCCTTTGCGCGGCACCATCGTTTATCCCATGACGGTCATTCCGCTCAACGTAGGTCAGGCGCGATCAATTCGCTTGGTTGACGAAGCGGTCACGAGTTCGGCGCGGATTATTGGACTGGTCACATCCAAAGATGAGAATATCGAAGAGCCGGAGCCAAAAGATCTTTATGCGGTCGGTACGGCGGCGATTATTCATCGCATGTTGCGCGCGCCGGATAATTCTGTCCGCTTGATCGTGCAAGGCTTGGAACGAATTCGCATCGGCGAATTCACCGCGCACGATCCGTATCTCAAAGCGCGAGTCACAATTGCGGACGATCATGTCGCGACGAGCGTTGAAGTTGAAGCGTTGCAACGCAACACGATCGAATTGTTTCGGCGTCTGGTTTCACTCGCGCCGAATTTACCGGAAGAATTGCTGATGGCGGCGCTGAACGTCGAAGATCCGCGCCAACTGGTTTATATGATTGCGACTAGTTTGCGGATGGATCTCAAAGACGCGCAGGAATTACTCGAGCTGGATACAGTCGCGGACAAGTTGACCAAACTGAACGCGTTGATGACCAAAGAACTCGAAGTATTGGAGTTGGGCAAGAAAATTCAAAATCAAGCGCAAGGCGAACTAGAAAAAACACAACGCGAATATATTTTGCGCGAGCAGTTGAAGCAAATTAAAAAGGAGCTCGGCGAAGACGATGAACAAGTTGTCGAGCTCAAAGAGTACGATAAGAAAATCGCGGACGCGAAATTATCGCCCGAGGCGGAAAAAGAAGCGCGGCGCGAATTAGATCGCATGAAAACGATGCCGCCCGCCGCGGCAGAATATCACGTCATCAAAACGTACTTGGACTGGCTCACGTCACTTCCGTGGAGCAAGACGACGACCGATAATCTTGAAATCGCGGCGGCGCGAAAAATTCTGGACGAAGACCATTACGATCTCAAAGACATCAAAGAACGTTTGTTGGAATATCTCGCCGTCCGTAAACTCCGGCTCGAACGCGGCGGCGATGATGAAGCGCGATCGTACAAAGGCTCGATTCTTTGTTTTGTCGGTCCGCCCGGCGTTGGCAAAACATCGCTCGGTCAATCCATCGCGCGCGCGCTCGGTCGCAAATTTATTCGCATGTCGTTGGGCGGCATGCACGACGAAGCCGAAATCCGCGGGCATCGTCGCACGTACATCGGCGCGTTGCCGGGCCGCATCATTCAATCGCTCAAGCGCGCGGAATCGAAAAACCCGGTGATGATGCTCGACGAAGTGGATAAACTTGGCGCGGATTTTCGCGGCGATCCCTCGTCCGCACTGTTAGAAGTTTTGGATCCCGCGCAAAATAAAAATTTCCGCGATCATTATCTCGACGTGGATTTTGATCTCTCGCAAGTGATTTTTATTTGCACCGCGAATCAACTCGACCCGGTTCAGCCCGCGCTGCGCGACCGCATGGAAATCATTCAGCTCTCGGGTTATACCGAAGAGGAAAAATTAAATATCGCGCGCGGGTACTTGGTGCCGCGCCAGATTACGGAAAATGGATTGCGCGCCGAAGAAATAAAATTTGAGGATGACGCGATCCGCCAAATCGCGCGCGATTATACGCGCGAAGCGGGCGTGCGGAATTTGGAACGCCAGATCGGATCGGTGTGCCGCAAAGTCGCGACCGGCATCGCGGAAAATAAATCCGCACCGGTCATTGTAACGAAAGAACGCGTGGGCGAAATTTTGGGCAAGCCCAGATTTTATGGCGAAGTGGCTGAACGCATGACGATGCCGGGCGTCGCGACCGGCATGGCATGGACGCCGGTCGGCGGCGATATTTTATTTATCGAAGCAACAAAAATGCCCGGTGGAAAAGGATTTATTGTCACGGGTCAGTTAGGCGATGTGATGAAAGAATCCGCGCAAGCCGCGCTTTCGTTTGTGCGCTCCAAATCCAAAGAGCTGGACATTGACACAAAATTTTTCGAGCGGAATGATATTCATTTGCATGTGCCGGAAGGCGCGACGCCGAAAGATGGACCGAGCGCGGGCGTGACGATGGCGACTGCGATTGCATCGCTCTTGACGGATCGGCAAGTGAAGAACGATATCGCGATGACCGGTGAGATCACCTTGCGCGGGCGCGTATTGCCCGTTGGAGGAATCAAAGAAAAAGTTATTGCCGCGCACCGCGCCGGACTCAAGACGATCATTCTGCCGAAACGCAATGAAAAAGATTTGGACGATTTGCCGGACCAAGTGCGCCAAGAATTAAAATTCGTTTTGGCCGAACAAGTCACGGATGTTTTTGCCGCGGCGTTGACCGGCAAGCGCGCGTCCGGATCGAACGGTAACGCGAGTCGCGCTTTCGCGCCGCGCCGCGAACGCGTTCCGCGCGCGGCAACCAAATCTGTTTGATTCGATTGCAGGCAGGTTCGTAACTTAATTCAAGTTGCCACCTTGTCATTCTGAGGGAGCGAAGCGACCGAAGAATATCGCAAATTACCTTGAAATCAAAAGTCGCTAGCGAGATGCTTCGCGGAGTTTATAGTGAGCGAAGCGAATCTACTCAGCATGACATTGGAACATCTATCGTAAGGTAGCAACTTGGGTTAACTTTATTGAATTTGTTTCGATCAAAATATCAGCCTGAGCAAATGCGGAACGCGGTTTTATTTTTTATTTAACCCGTGCGCAAATTCAAATTACTCCGGCTGGATTAGGATCATTTCGAGGCACAAGCGCGTTCCTATTGTGCGTTGCCGCCGGTTATTGCTTTGACTGTATTTAAACTTGAAAAAATTTCCCGGCCCAGCGCGTAAATTGTCGTGCGAACTATTTGAAATTCATTTTCAGTTTGCACGCGTGAACGCCGCCCAATGCCCCCTCGCAAGAAATCTACCGGCCGGCAGTGGCGCCGAATGGATCTGCATCTGCACACGCCCGCGTCGGCGGATTACAAACAACTCACCGTTACCTATCTCGATTTTTTGAAACGCGCGGAAGAAAAAAATCTCGATCTGATCGCGTTCACGGATCACAACACCGTCAAAGGCTACGCGCGGTTTCTAGAAGAAATCGAAAATCTCGAATTGCTCGAACGACTCAAGCGTTTGCGCGGCGACGAAAGCGACCGTTTGCTCGAGTATCGCCGCTTGCGCGAAAAAATTGTCATTCTGCCCGGTTTTGAATTCACCGCGACGCTCGGCTTTCATGTGCTGGGAATTTTTCCGCCCGGAAAAAGCGTGCGCGAATTAGAATTGCTGCTCCTCTCCTTGCGCGTCCCCACCGATAAACTCGATCAGGGCAGTGGCGAAGTTGGCGCGACCAGCGATGTGTTGACCGCGTACCGAATGATCCACGACGCGGGCGGACTCGCGA
>JACQEA010000171.1 GCA_016200825.1 Chloroflexota bacterium
AACTCGCGCGCCACTTGGAAAATCGTTGGCGGATGCAACAACATATTCGCGTAACTCGCGTTCGCCATCGGGCACGCGCACTCATTCGCCGCGATACTCGCGCGTAATTTTTTCAGCGAACCGAATTGCTCGAACCAAATCGGACGCAAATCGTAATTCGTCGCGCGCAAATTGCCGACGGGTTCCGCGCGAATGCAACAACTCCACACATCACCATTCGGCGCGATGTGTCCACTCGCCCAACCCGCCATGCACGGAATCACTTGACGTTGCTCGATCAGCGTCCGTTTTGCTAATTGATAATAGCGCGCGCGAAACGATTGCGTAAAGCGCGCGAACCCGCGCGCGGGCGCGGCGTGCGCGCGCGCGCTCAAAAAATCGGCGATGGGCGCGTACTCGCGCGCCATCGGCGTAATGTCCATTCCGACCGTATCGAGCTCGACGCGCTCTTCCGCGACTTCGGTGATGTACGAATCGGGTAATAATTTTTGCAAGCCGTCGTACGTCTCACTGAATCGCGCAATATTGAATTTGGAAACGACGGTGTGAATCGAGAGGACGAGATTTTTGTGTTGCTTTTGCAATTCCTTCAACCCCGCCCACGTCTTCAGCGAGCGTTCCCAATTGCCCGGCACGCCGCGAATTTCATCGTGATATTTTCCGACGCCGTCGAGCGACAAATTTATTCCAATGCGTGATTTCGGCGCGCCCGCGCAAATTTTCGCGACGCCTTCCAAGATGCGCGGCGTGAGAATCCCGTTCGTTGGAACGGTGATGTATTCGGGCGCGCAATGCGCGTACGCCGCGAGAATCATCTCGGGCAAATCTTTGCGCAGAAACGGTTCGCCGCCTGTGAATGTCAAATAGATTGGACCGCGTCCAATGTTTTGAAATACGCGCGTCCATTCATCGAGCGTCAAGTCATCGTTTGGTTTTCGCCACACATCGCACGTTTTGCATGTGGAGTTGCAGCGAAACGAAATGCTGATGACGATGCTGAATGGCAACAGTTTCGGAAAACCGAAACGATAGAACGACCAGTAGAGAGGAATTTTGGGGAGAAGTGAGGCAAGCATTAAGCGACGAGTACCTTTGCAGTGAACCCCAAACGCGCAAGGATGCTATCCAAGTCTTCCCACGTCAGTGCGAAATCTTCAACGTCTGCCGCGCCAATACGCGCGACGATTTCAGATAGCAACAAAGATTCGCGCGGATCGAACTCCCCTTCATGCATTGCTTCCTCTGCCCAATCAACCAATTGCGCGCGTGACAATTCGTGATTGAGGTACCCCAATATTTTTTCAAGAACAGTATTGCGCGTTATCATATTTGCTCCTAAACTCGGCGATGTCCTTTATCCATTTGTGAGAGACTAACCAACAGAAACCTTGACGCGAAATTTCATCGCGGTGAGAAAATTGTAATACTCTTCCCACGCCAAGCCATGATCGCTCGCGGCGTTAATTTTTTCGGCGAGTGCTTTGACGGGCACATAGTCGCGCGTCGTGAATTCGTTTGGGTTGCGATTGACCCACTCTACAAATTGTTCAGGTGTCATTCGATGATTGAGAACATCTACAACTTGATCGCGGACTTGTTCGCGGGTGATCATAACTGAATGTTACTCCGTCGAAAGAATACGTTTTCAATTATACACTGCGCCACGCGGACGATTAAGGGTGTCATTGCGAGCCGCGTCTTATGCGGCGAAGCAATCCCCAAGTTATCACGGAGATTGCTTCGTCGCTTCGCTCCTCGCAATGACACAATAGGAAATACAAACGGCGGAGCAAAAACGACTCCGCCTCATCGCGATAATTCGGGCGCGCTAGCCCATCTCTTGCACGTGCTGTTGCAATTCGCGCTGAGTGATCTGAATGAACTGCTCTTTGATGATCGGCTCCATTTCTTTGGACGTGAGACGAATTTTCAAATTCTCGTACGCGTCATCGGGCGACTTGCCATAGCCGAGTTTCTTTTTGCCGTTCTTCATTGCAAAGAGATAAAAGTGATGCGGATTGTTGAAACTGCTCATTTTGAAAAATCTTTTCCACGAAAAACACGAATGACACGAATAAATATTTTTTTGTGAATTTTCGTGTCCTTTCGTGGATTATGCCTTAATTAGCGCTTCTTCGAACTCGCCCGATTTGACTTTTTCAAATCCCATCAACCCGCGATTCACTTCGGCATC
>JACQEA010000172.1 GCA_016200825.1 Chloroflexota bacterium
GTTCGCCCAATCGTTTCCGCGATCATCGCGGGGCGGTCACTGCCTTCCACTTCCACACTCGCTTCGCTCGTCATCTGCACCCAGCGTTTGTTCGGATCTTCTTCCACCGCGATCAATTTGCGGCGCGCGCGAATTTTTTTCCCCACCGGCACCGGCGCGATAAAGCGAACTTTGTTGAGTCCGTAATTCACGCCCATGCGTCCGCCGAGTTTCATTTTTACGCCCGTCGAATTTTGTCCGAGATGTCCCGCGAGCATCGAGAGGGTATAGTATCCGTGCGCGATCGTGCCGCCGAACATTGTTTTCGCGGCGCGCTCGGGGTCTACGTGAATGAATTGATGATCGCCGGTCGCGTCGGCGAATTGATTGACCATCTCTTGCGTCACGAGCACCCACTGCCCGACGCTCACTTCCTGCCCGATGTATTTTTTCAATTCTTCAACGCTGGTGACTTCAATATTTTGCATTTCGTCCGACATTGTTCGCTCCCATCAGAAATCTTAAACCGCTGAGAAAACTAATTGAACCGCCAAGCCGCCAAGAAAAAATATTGGCTTTCTTCGTGTCCTTTGTGTTCCCGTTCGCTTCGCTCAGGGCATGCTTTGTGGGAAATATTTTACTCCGCGATCTCTGCGGTGAAATAATTTTTCGCGTTCATTCGGGTAATTCTTGGATCATAAACTGTCCAAGCCACAACGCACACATAAAAGAAATTGTTTTTTTCTTCGTGTCCTTTGTGTTCCCGTTCGCTTCGCTCAGGGCATGCTTTGGTGAATATTTTCCTCCGCGTTCTCTGCGATCTCTGCGGTGAAATTATTTTTTGTGTGTTTCGTGGATTACGAACCCGCTAACACCCGCGCCGCCATTTCGCGATGATATTCCGCGTCGCCGAACATTGGCTCATAATATTTCGCGCGCTTGAACCACAAATGCAAATCGAAATCCCACGTAAAGCCAATGCCGCCGTGTACTTGAATCGCTTCGCCGCAAACTTTGCGCGACGCGTCGCCCGTGTACGCTTTCGCGACGCTCGCCGCGAGCGCGGCGTCATCGCTCTGCGCGTCCTGCGCCCACGCCGCGTAATAAACTGCCGCGTGCGAACTCTCCACATCCACCAACATATCCGCAAGTTTGTGTTTAATTTTGGCGTACTCGACGGACATTTCCATTGACTTGCGCGCGCAGCCCAGCATTTCCGCGCTCGCGCCGACGGCGGCATTCTGCAAAACGTTTTTCAAGACGGGCCACGCCGCGTCCACATCACCGACGATATTTTCTTCGGGCACCATCACGTTATTGAACCGCACTTCGGACGCTTTGCTCGTTAGATCAATATTTTTCATCGCGGACATTTCAACGCCTTTCGATTTCGTGTCCACGAGAAATAACGAAATGCCTTGCGACGCTTCCGCGTTTTGCGATGTGCGCGCGGGAATGAGCATTACATCCGCCGCGTGCGCGAACGGCACGAATCGTTTCATTCCGTTCAACACGAAACCGCCGCCACCGGCTTGCGCGCTCATTTGAATCGCGTCGGGTTCCCAGTTTGGTTTTTGTTCGAGCACGCCCATCGTCGCGACGAGGTCGCCGCTCGAAATCGCGTTGAGATATTTTTGCTTCTGCGCTTTGTCGCCGGCTTTAGTCAGCGCGCTCCCCGCGAGCAGAACGCTGGAAAAATAAGGACCCGGAAAAACCGCGCGGCCCATTTCTTCCAACATCATAGACAATTCGACCATGCCGAGTCCGAGTCCATCGTTCTCTTCTGGAAAAGTAAGACCCAGCCAGCCAAGCTCCGCCATTTCTTTCCACATCGTTTTGCTATAGCCGATTGGGTCGTCGAACATCGTGCGCACGAATTGCGTGTTACATTTCGCGCTCAAGAATTCGCGCGCGCTGTTGCGTAAAGCGACCTGTTCTTGTGTGAAATCAAAATCCATTCCATTTTCTCCACTTGGTTTACCGCAGAGATCGCAGAGGGCGCAGAGTAAAAGATTAACCGCGAAGAGCGCAAAGAACTCGAAGAAATCCTAACATATTTTCTTTGCGCTCTTTGTGATCTTTGTGGTTCATGTTTTTCCGCGTTCTCCGCGTTGTCTGCGGTGGAAAATTATTCTCCTTTGCCTTGCATTCGATCCGCGCGAATTTCTTTCGGCAACCCCAGCACGCGCTCGCCGATAATATTCTTTTGAATTTCCGACGTGCCAGCGTAAATCGTCGGCGCGCGCGATTGCAGAAAACTTGTGCCCCACGCCGCGTGACGACCCGTCAACAAATCCGCGCCAATTTCGGACAACTCGGTCGGCAGTCCTTCCAGAATACTGCCGTACGGTCCCAGAATTTCCATCACCGATTCGAGATAGCGTTTCTCGAATTCACTGTAGAATAATTTCGCGATGGACGATTCGGGTCCGGGGCGCTGACCCTTTTCCAGGCGCGATAAAATTCGCAAGCCCGAGTAACGCATCACTTCCAATTCCACATACGCGCGGCCTAATTTTTGCCGCACCAGCGCGTCGTCAATCGCCGCGCCGCCATTGTGTTTCAGATTCTTGGTGACTTGCACTAATCGGCGCAATGAGCGCAAATAAATCGTCACGCGATTCATCGTGCCTGCGCCGCGCTCAAAGCCGAGCGTCGTCTGCGCGATGTTCCACCCTTGATTCAGTTGCCCGATCAAATTTTCTTTTTCCGCGCGCGCGTTTGTGAAAAACACTTCGCAGAAATCCGCGTTCGCGGTGATTTGTTTGAGCGGA
>JACQEA010000137.1 GCA_016200825.1 Chloroflexota bacterium
CCATTCTGAAAAATCTGCCATCACATAGTACGCGCCTTCGGGTGCTTGCGCGCGGAATTTATTTTCTTCGAGGATGCCCATCATGCGCGCGCGGCGCGCGGCATAGCCGCGTTTCAAATCCGCGTAAAAAGTTTCCGGCAATTGCAACGCGACGGCTGCCGCGTATTGCAACGGCGCGGGCGCGCAGATCGTCGTGAAATCGCGAATCGTGCGTAGTGCGGTCGCAAACGGTTCGGGCGCGCACGCGTACCCCAGCCGCCAGCCGGTCACCGCGAATGTTTTCCCGAGACCGCTGATCGTAATCGTGCGTTCGTACATTCCGTCGAGCGTCGCAAGCGGGATGTGAATGTGTGAGTCGTAAAGTATGTGGTCGTAAATTTCGTCGGTGATCGCGATGACGTTGAATTGTTGGCACAGCCGCGCAACGCCAAGCAATTCTGCGCGGGAAAAAACGCGCCCGGTTGGATTGTGCGGCGAGTTGAGAATGATCGCGCGCGTTTTGTTTGTGAATGCGCGGCGCAGTTTGTCCGCATCAAGTTCATAGCGCGGCGGTTCGAGCGGCACAAAGACCGGCGTTGCTCCGGCGAAAATAACGGCGGGCAAATAATTTTCATGGAACGGCTCGATGATAATCACTTCGTCGCCGGGATTTGCAACCGCGAGCAGAGACGCGACAATCGCTTCGGTGACGCCGCACGTCACGGAAATGTGCGCGTCCGCGTCGTAACGCAAACCGTACCAGGTTTGCATTTTCGCGCTGATCGCGGCGCGCAATTCCGGCACGCCCCATGTAATCGTGTACTGATTGTGTCCCGCGTCGAGCGCGCGATGCGCGGCGTCAATAATTTCGCGCGGCGGTGGAAAATCGGGAAAGCCCTGCGCGAGATTGATCGCGTTGTGTTTGAGCGCGTGCCGCGTCATTTCGCGAATAACGGATTCGCGCAGACCGGTGAGACGAGTCGCGGGTTGAATCAAAATGGAAACTCCTACGTCATTGCGAGGAACGTTTTTCGCGACGAAGCAATCTCCTAATTACTTGGGGATTGCTTCGCCGCTTCGCAGCTCGCAATGACGATTAGCGCAATGGCGTTGGCGTTGGCGTTGGATACCTTTGCGTGATCGTCCACTGAATTTCGCGCGCCTCATCGTTCCAAAACGATTTGATGTACTCGAGCGCGGCGCGTATTTGATCGCGCGCAAGTTTATCTTTGAACGCGGGCATTTGAGAATTTTCGCTCTGCCCGCCGTTCGCGATAATATCGAGCAATAAAAAATCTGGATGATGCCACGTGTGACCGCTCGAATCGTGCGGCGGCGCGAGCCACGTGCCATTGGGCAATTGAATTTTCCAATTCGGTTGCCCTTCGCCGCGCGCGCCGTGACAAATCGCGCAGTTCGTGTCGTAAATCGCGCGGCCTTGCGCGATGAGCGCGGGCGCGAGCGTTGGCGCGGGAATTGTTTCGGGTGATTGGGTTGGTAATGTCGCGCAAGAAATGAGCCATAGAGCACAAAGAGAACAGAGAGAAAAAATCTTGCGGGTTCTCTGGGATGAAAAGAAAAATTTGACGAAAAGAAAAATTGGCATATAATCCAAATTGTAAAACTGCGGGGTGGAGCAGTGGCAGCTCGTCGGGCTCATAACCCGAAGGTCCCCGGTTCGAGTCCGGGCCCCGCTACTCAAGACCGTCGAAGAAATTTCGGCGGTCTTTTTTTATCCACGAAAAACACGAATGAACACGAAAAAAAATTAGTGCATCTTCGTGTGTTTCGTGGATCAAGATTGAATTTGAATCGCACTCCCGCTTTCGTACCGCCGCAAGCCGCGCCGAAAAACAAACAGCGCGAGCGCGAGCAAAACCAGCGCGGCGAAAAATAATTGCGCGAGGGTAAACCAATCGAACGCGCGAATCAATTCCGCCGGGACCGCGCCCATAAACGCGGCGGGGATAATTGTGAACAAAATAAATTTTCCCGTGCCGTCGAAGAGCGTGATCGGATACAGCGCAAACGTGAGCATCGCGTTTCCGGCCTGGAATGCCAGCATCGTCGCGTTGCCCATCCAAAAACCGAGACTGTTGATCAGCGTCATGAACGCGAGAAACACAATCATCGAAAAAATCGCGCCCAGAATGATCCGCGCGATCGCGTCCGGCGACGCAACTCCCGCGACCAACAAACTGAGAATACCGTACGTGAAATCGCCGAGACCGCTCGACAGACTGCGGCTCGCAAGCACGTGCAACAAGACCGGGCGCGGCAATGACAAATAATAATCTAATTTGCCGGTCGCGATCACATCGGCGAGTTGCATCACGTTGCCGAACAAAAATACGCCCGCGCCATATCCGACCGCGACGATGCCGAACAAAATAAACATTTCGTTCAGTCCCCACCCGCGCACATTTTGAAAGCGATCGAAAAAAATGATCCAGAACAAAAAGTACAATGCGTTGTTCAGCATCATCCCGATCACTTGCGACAAGAACGCGACGCGAAATTCCATCGCCGCGATCAGATTCGCGCGCCAGAGGTGGAGGAGAAAAGTGATTTCTTTTTTCATCATAAAAAAATCTTACCGCCAAGACGCAAAGGCGCAAAGAAAATAATTATTTTTCTTCTTTGCATTCTTGGCGTCTTGGCGGTTCAACTAACCTCCATTAATCGTCAGCCACGCCGTCCCTTTGCGATACCACAACGCGACGCCAATACCCAAACTAATCAACCAAAATAATTGCCCAACCGATAGCGCGATAAAATATTCAACGCTCGGATGCACAAACAATCGCGCGGGACCGTAAATGGTGTACGCAAACGGCAACGCTTGCGCGATTTGTTTGAGCCACGCGGGGAAAAAATCGAGGGGAATCAACAAGCCGCCGAGCAGCAAAAGAAATTTTGCGTAAATCCATTCGAACGCCGCGATCTCTTCGGTCATGAACGCGGTCAAGCCGATCAGCGCGGCGATCAAAAAATCAATGATCCATCCCAACGCAATCGCGATCAACACCAACGGAAACGCGCCGAGATCCGGCGGCGGACCCATCGCCATCCATACCAACGCGCCGCCCGCGATCAAATTGAACGGCAAGCGCGTAATGCTTTCGCCGATGCCGATACTGATCTGATAAAGTAAAAAATTGTACGGCTTGTTGAGCAAGTACGCGATCGAACCGTCTTTGACCGCCGCGGAAATATTTTGCGCGAGGCGCGGCTTGCTCAACACAATTGCCTCCGCCAACATCAAATACCAAATCGTCTCGCGCAAACTCATTCCGCCAATTTGATCTTGCCCCATCGCGCGATAGGTCACGCTCCACAAATTGATAAAGACCCACACAAAAATCAAAATCGAAACACTGCGCGCGGCGAGATCGGCAGGATAGATGAGCGTGTTGAGCAATTGAGTTTTGAGGATGGCGAAATACTTTGACGCAAAACGTAAAGACGTAAAACGTAATATTGATTTCAAACTTAATTTCCTTTTTCCGAGTCAATTTCGTAAGCGACACGCTCTTCGCGGAGAACATGTCCTCTTTGATCAGGACTCATCGTCAACAAGAGTCGAATTATTTCGCTCAAAACATCGAGACGTTCGTTGACCACTGGCTCGCCCAAGACATGGCGCGATTTGAAATACCAATCGCGGCTTTCGCGAGACGAACCCAATGCATACTCGTAAAACCTGGCGCGATCTTTACCTGTTCCGCGCGAATAACCTTCTGCAATATTTGCGCTGATCGATCCAACCGCGCGATAAAGTTGGTCTGACAAAGCAAGTGTTCGAAGAAATAATGCTTTTCGATACGCTGTTACCTTCCAGAGCGAATCTTTCTTAATAGTATCTGGGACAGCATTCTCCCATTCTTCAAAATTCATGTTACCCTCTCGGCATTACATTTTACGAATTACATTTTACGCGTTACGTTTTACGCATTACGTTTTATTCTCCCCATAAATTTCCCGAATCACTTCTTCCAACGACGGATCCGAAATTGTCACGTCAACTAATTCGCCCGCGTCGGCGAGGCGCGCGAGGACCGCGTCGATGCGCGCGACGCGCACGTCGAGATTTAATTTCACGCCGTACTTGCCAACCTTGAGCGTCTCCGCGCCT
The DNA here is from genome assembly GCA_016200825.1 of Chloroflexota bacterium. Taxonomy (GTDB): domain Bacteria; phylum Chloroflexota; class Anaerolineae; order UBA4142; family UBA4142; genus JACQEA01. Next base: position 4,115 of record JACQEA010000137.1, read on the forward strand.
TCCACGCAAAAATTCGGCGCGACCTCTTGCGCGTAACGCACTTCGACCAATTTGTGCGTGAGATAGCGCCGCTTGAGATTAGAAACTTTGTCGTCGTAAATAATTTGCCCGTGATTGATCACGATCACGCGTTTGCACAACGCTTCGATGTCGCCCGCGTCGTGCGACGTGAGCAAAACACCGACGCC
>JACQEA010000138.1 GCA_016200825.1 Chloroflexota bacterium
GTTGAATTTACGGAGTACAATTTGGTCGCGGAGAAACGCGAATGAAAACGAAAAGACGTCGTACGCGTGTGGCGAAAGAAAAACGCGCGCCCTACAAAATGAAAATATCGCCCGAACTGCGTCTGAAATATCCAGCGGGGCAGTGGACAACTACGCGTGCCACAGACCAGATTATCGAAACCGATCATCCGTACATCCACAAAGTGCCGGGCGTCATCGGCGGCGAGCCAGTTATCAAAGGCACACGGATTTCGGTCAGTCTGATTGTCGAACTGTGGAGGCAGGGTTGGACATTTGATGAAATCCTGGAATCCTATCCTCATCTAAGACTTGCCCAAGTTTGCGACGCGTTAGGATATTTTGATGACCATCGTGAAGAAATCGTCGCCTACATCGAGGAAAATCGAATCCTCGAAGTTGAAGATTGATGGCAAGTCAAAGCGCGCTTCGTCTCCTGATTGATCTTTACATTGATGAAAACGTCTCTGACTTGATTGCGCGTATTTTTATCGAGCGCGGCTATGATGTTATGTCAGCGAAGATGGTTGGAATGTTGGGCGCATCGGATGAACGCCAACTCGCTTGCGCGGTTTCACAAAAACGCGCGATTGTAACGCATAACCGCGATCATTATTCCAAATTGCATCAGGAATATGTGAATCAACATCGTTTGCATTATGGAATCATTATCTCCAAAGTGCGTCGTCCGATGGATGTGGCGAATCGATTGCAAAAAATTTTGGATCGGTTCACCGCCGATGAAATGGAAATGCGAATTCTCTTCCTGAGATATAGGAACATTCGATAATGCCAATGAAAGAACGCATCATCCCCACTACTTGCCCATTTTGCGGCGTGGGTTGCGGATTGGAATTGCATACGCGCGGCAATGAAATTGTGCGCGTGACCACGCCGTACGATCACGTCGTCAGCCGCGGCAATTTGTGCATCAAAGGCAGATTCGGTTGGGATTTTATTTATCATCCGAATCGCGTTCTCAAACCTTTGATTCGCAAAGAACTGCAACACGCGGGCGCGCGCACGCGCGCGGAACGCGATGATTGGCGCGCGGCGAGTTGGGACGAAGCGTTAGAATTAGTGAGCGATCGTTTCGCGGCAACCGTAAAAAATTTCGGCGCGGATGCGACCGCGGTTTTTTGTTGCGCCAAAGCGACGAACGAAGACAATTACGTTTTGCAAAAAATGTTTCGCGCGGTCATCGGCACGAACAATATTGATCACTGCACACGCCTTTGCCACGCGGGCAGTGTCGTCGCGTTGCAAATGGCGGTCGGTTCGAGCGCGATGAGCAACACCGGCACGGACATTTACCAAAGCGACGTCGCGATCATCACCGGGTCGAACACGGCCGAAACGCATCCGATCATCGCGTTGCAAATGAAACAAGCCGCGATGAAACACGGCGTGAAACTGATCGTCGCCGATCCGCGCCGCGTGGAGATGGTGAATTTTGCGGAACTGTGGCTGAATCAAAAACCCGGCACAGATGTGCCGCTTTTTTCCGCGATGGCGCACGTGATCATCGCGGAAAAATTATTCAATCAACCATTCGTCGCCGAACGCACGGAAAATTTCGATGCGTTCGCGCGCGCGATGGAAAATTTCACGCCCGCACTCGCGGAAAAAATTTGCGGCGTGCCCAAAGACGATATTATTCGCGCGGCGCGACTGTACGCCACCGCAAAGCGCGCGGCGATCTATTGGGCGCTCGGCATTCCCGAACATACGCACGGAACTGAAAACGCGCTCGCGCTCGTTCATCTCGCGCTTTTGACCGGACATATCGGCAAAGCAGGCACGGGATTGAATCCATTGCGCGGCCAAAATAATGTGCAAGGCGCGTCGGACGCCGGCGCGATGCCGTGGCATTATCCCGGCTATCAACCGGTGGATGATCCAGCGGTCGTCGAAAAATTTCGCGCGGCGTGGGGCAACGCGCCGGATCCAAAGCGCGGTTTGACCACGACCGAAATCGCGAAAGCGTGGGAGACCGGCGCGGTCAAAGCGATGTACATTATGGGCGAGAATCCGTTGATGAGCGAACCAAATCTCAATCATTCGTACCACGAAATCGCGCAATTGGATTTTTTGGTGTGCCAAGATTTGTTCATCAACGAGACCGGACGCTTTGCGGATGTGATTCTACCTTCGTGCAGTTTCGCGGAAAAAGACGGAACGTTTTCAAACACCGA
>JACQEA010000139.1 GCA_016200825.1 Chloroflexota bacterium
GCGCGGCTCGATGCGGTGATCGGCGATTACAGTATCGAAATTTTGTAACGCGATATTCCTGTCATTGCGAGGGCGCCCAGCGCCCGAAGCAATCTCCAAATTGGAACTTGGGGATTGCTTCGCCGCGGAGTTTACGCTGAGCGGAGCGAATGTGCGGCTCGCAATGACATTTTGTTTGCTATTCATTCCACTTGATGCTAAAATAGCGCGTAGACTTTTAAAGGACACGCGATTGAATTCGATTCGGTTTTGGTTAGGACTCGTCATTAGCGCGGTGTGTTTATGGTTGGCATTTCAAGGCATTCAACTGGACCAAGTTGCGAAAGCAGTCAGCGGAATGGATTACGCCGCGCTCGCGCCGGCCACGCTTTTTTTCCTCATCAGTTACGCGGGGCGCGTTTTTCGCTGGCGCGCGCTTTTTTCTCCCGATCAGTTGCGTCTCTCCAAAATTTTTAACGCGCTCAACATCGGCTATTTCCTCAGCAACATTCTGCCTGCGCGCATCGGCGATATTATTCGCGCGTATTGGATCGGCGACGTCGAAAATATCAGCAAGGCGCGCGCGTTGTCAACGATTGTGATCGAGCGCATGAGCGATGGGTTCACAGTCGTATTGCTGTTAGGCATCGTCGCGTTTTCGGTGCCAGAAATTCCAGAGATCGCGCGGCAAGGCGCGCTGGGCGTCGCGATTGTCGGCGTTGTCGGCGTCGCGTTTCTTATTATTCTCTCGGCAAACAAAACGCGCGGCATTCAACTTTTGAAAAAAATTGCCGCGCCGTTTTCATTTTTGTCTCGCCCGCGTTTGTGGAGCGCGCTCGAATCATTGATCGACGGTTTTGCCATTTTGCGCGCGCCACGCGCGATTAGCGCAGTCGCGCTGTGGTCGCTCTTTGCATGGACGATTGGCGGCGGTGTGTATTGGATCACGCTGCGCGCAGTCGGAATTGATTTGCCGCCGTCCGCCGCGTATTTGGTAATGACGGTGACCTCGCTCGGCGTCGTCGTTCCATCTTCGCCCGGTTATCTCGGCGTTTTTCACGCGGTTGCAGTTGGAATTCTCACGCAAGTCTATCATCAAGATCCGGCGCTCGCGCTGAGTTACGCGATTGTGGTGCACGCGTTTGTTTATCTGTGGCTGACCGCGCTCGGTCTCTTTTCGATTTGGCATGAAGGGCTGACGTACTCGCGTTTGCAAATGTTGCGCGCCGAGCCGGTGAAAGAATAATTCTTTTTGTCACGCTGAGCACATTCGCTTTGCTCAGTGTAAACTCTGCGAAGCGTCTCGTTATTGGAACAACAAGATTCTTCGCGGAGTTTACCCTGAATGTGCTGAAGGGCTCAGAATGACAGCTTAAAGCGCGACTTGTCTCGGAGAATTACTTGCCAAAAATTCTAGTCACTGGCGGCTGTGGTTTTATCGGCAGTAACTTGATGGATCGTTTGCTGACGCGCGGCGAAAACGCAATCGCGTTCGACAATCTTTCGCGGCGCGGCGCGATCAAAAATGCCGAGTGGCTCTCACAAAAATACGGCTCGAAATTCCAATACATTCGCGGCGACATCCGCGATGCGCGCGCCATCGCCGACGCCGCGCGCGATGCCGACGTAATCTATCATCTCGCCGCGCAGGTCGCGGTGACTACATCGTTGCTCGACCCGCGCGCCGATTTTGAAATCAACGCGCTAGGCACGTTCAACGCGCTCGAAGCCGCGCGGTTGTCCGGGCGCAATCCGATTTTTGTTTTCGCATCCACCAACAAAGTGTACGGCGCGATGGACGACATCGCGATCATTGAACACGCCACGCGGTACGCCTATCGCGATCACGCGACCGGCGTCGCGGAAGATCAACCGCTCGATTTTCATTCGCCGTACGGTTGCAGCAAAGGTGCGGCGGATCAGTACGTGCGCGATTATCACCGCATTTACGGATTGCGCACCGTCGTCTTGCGCCAATCCGCGATTTACGGCGCGCGCCAGTTTGGTGAAGAAGATCAAGGTTGGCTCGCGTGGTTTGTCATTGCGGCGGTGATGAAAAAGCCGATCACGATTTACGGTGACGGCAAACAAGTGCGCGATATGTTATTTGTAGACGACTTGCTTGATTTGTACGACGCGGCGCGCGAGAAAATTGATCGCGCGGCTGGACAAGCGTACAACGTAGGCGGAGGACCCGCGAATACGATTGCGGTGTGGTCGGAGACAGGTCCGTTGTTGGAAGAATTGCTTGAGCAGAAAATTCAAGTGAGTTACGGCGATTGGCGCGCCGGTGATCAAAAAGTTTGCGTGTATGATATTTCGAAAGCAAAACGCGAATTGGATTGGGAACCGCGCGTGCCTGTAGCAAATGGAATTGAAAAGTTGACGCGGTGGGTGCAGGAAAATAAAAATCTTTTTGCGTAATTTGTCATTTGCCGTTTGTCATTTGTAATTTTTTTTCTGCCATATGCGAGTCCTCATCTGCCTCACTTATTATCGCCCTCACATTAGCGGACTCACCATTTACGTCGAACGCCTCGCGCGCGGATTGGCGCGGCGCGGGCATCGCGTCACGGTCTTGACCTCGCACTTTGAAAAAGATTTGGCATATCAAGAAATTATTGACGGGGTCAACGTGATCCGCCTGCCC
>JACQEA010000150.1 GCA_016200825.1 Chloroflexota bacterium
GATTGCGTGAGCGCGAGCGTGACGAGCGAAATGATAAATGAAAAAATGACAAATGATACGTAGGGGCGAGGCAATCGCATCATCAAAGTATTTGGAAATCTTGGTTGGTTTGTTCCAACCCTGTTCTTGTCGGAATCCGGTGCTAGCGATTGCCTCGCCCATACCGCGCCACCGCGCGCGAATCCCATCGCGGCTAAAAACGGAATTGTAAACGCGAGCGTTCCGCCGACGCCGTTGCGCGCGAATCCACCCGCAATCGAACGCGGAATAGATTGAATGAATCGCGGCAAGTGATCGTACAGAAAAGTCGCGCCAACAATTTTTCCTTGCGCCCAATCCGTGCCGATCAACCCCGCGACCGCAATGCCTAGACATACTGCGACGAGCCAGACCGACGCGCGCGCGAGATCGTCACGCGTTTGAATCTGATTGACGATGGCAAAAAAAAACAACGCGCCCAAAATTATGCCATACACTTTGGGCAGAGACAAAAACCAATTTACGGAAACGGCGAGCGAGATCGGGAGCAACGCGAGAATAAAGAGAATCGGAACGGTGAGGAAGGAATTGCGTAAAGCATCCGACGTGAATTTTCCAGTGACAATCTGGCGCGCGAAATAGAAGAATGCAATCAGCAAAAATGCAATAAACGGAATTTGGTCGGTCAAAACGAAAACCACATAGATCGCAGACAAGATGCCAATTTCAAAACGCAACGCTCGATCAAAAAAACTGTGCAAAACTTTATTTCGCATTCCGTTTCAATCCCTCGCGCGCCTCGATCCATTCAACCGCGTCTAACAAATCTGTTGCCGCGTGAAAATCCGAATTGCCCGCGTCCAGCAATTTGCCGTTGTGTTCTGCGCCGCGCCCGGTTAACACCAAGATCGCGCGCGCGCCCAGCGCTTGCGCGGCTTGCACATCTTCGACCGCGTCACCAATCACGTACGAGCGCGCGAAATCCATCGCGAATTTTTCCGCGGCGCGCCGATACATTTGCGTGCGCGGCTTGCGGCATTCGCAATTCTCTTCCGGCGCGTGCGGACAAAAATAAAGCGCGTCGATGCGCCCGCCGCGCGCGCGGATTTCGCTTTGCATGCGCGCGTGAATGTCATCGAGCGCGGTTTGAGTCATGTTGCCGCGATTCACGCCGGATTGATTCGTCGCAATCACCACGCGGAAATCGCTCGCCGCAAGTCGCGCGAGCGCGTCAAAGACGCGCGGCAGAAAAATAAATTCGTCCCACGTTTTCACATAATCGGTGCGATTGACGCAAATCACGCCATCGCGGTCGAGAAAGATCGCACGAGTTGGCATAGGGAATTTGGCTGATAGAAATTAGAGATTAGAAATTGGAAGTTAGAAATTGGAAATTGGAAATTGGAAATTTGCCATTCGCTATTCGCCATTTGCTATCTGCTATCTGCTCACCTTTGGTCGTTCGCCTTGAAATAATCTCACGATGGTTTGCAAAAGAATTTGCGCGTCCGCCCAAATCGTCCAATTGCGCGCGTAAAATAAATCTAAGGTTTCACCGTCAACAGAGTCGGCAACCATTCTTGATAAATTTGTGCACGCGCGATCGGAATCGGCCGTGGTCCCACCAAACTCATTTCGCCGCGCAAGACGTTGAAAATTTGCGGCAACTTGTCGAGTCCCAAACGATACAACCAAACTCCTAACCGATAATCTTCGCCGCGCCGATGCGTGCGAAACTTCCACGTCTGGAACGATTTTTCGCGCGCACCGAGCACCGGATTCGATTCCAAAACCGATTCGCGCGTCGCCGATTTTACCGCGAGCGCGATCAAAAACAAAAACGGACTCGCCGCGATCACGAGCAACAAACTAATTCCGTAATCCATTGTGTTCTTGAACAATGCATCGAGACCCGTGATGCGATTTTTTTCCAGCGCGAGCAACGGCACAACGCCATCGTAACTCAAGCGCACGCCGGTCGACATGATCTCATAAAATCCGGGTGAAAATTTTATTTCCAATCCATTCAGCGACGAGACGCTACGCGTGATAATTTCAAAAAACGATTCCCATACCACCGCGCCTTGCACGACAATCGCTTCGCTCGCGCGCGCTTCGTGCGCAATGCGCGCGAGCGCGGCGGGTCTGCCTAGCACGCGCAAATCGTCTACGACGCGCGAATCGCGCGGCAAAAAATCGTCCACAAAACCTACGACCTCGATGCCGGAAATTGTCGCGGGTGTGAGCGTACGCGCGATGGTTTTAGCATGTTCGTTCGCACCGACGATAATCGCGCGCGTGATAAATTTGCCGCGCGCGCGTAAAACGCGCACCACGCGGCGAATCGCAAAGCGCGTCGCGCTGACAAAAAAAATGGACGCGAGCCACGAGAACGCGAGCCACGCGCGCGAAATACTGACGTTAGGTTCGAGGAAACTCAAAATGATCAGAACCAAAATTCCAAGCGAACACGCGATCACGACGCGGCGATATTCTTCGAGACCCGCGAGCAAATAGCGTTGGTCGTAAAGCCGATTGAGCGCAAAGAGCGCGAGCCACAACGGAATCGCGAGCGGGATAATGAGTTGATAACGTGATGTGATTGGCTCCAAACGTTCGACGAGCGGAAGCCATTCCAAATTATAGCGGACGAAAAATGCCGCGAGCAA
>JACQEA010000151.1 GCA_016200825.1 Chloroflexota bacterium
ATGTACGCGTACTCGTGCGGTTTGAGCAGCGTGTTCATTCCGACCGCGACCGCGCCGATCTTGACGATCCCAAAATACGCGCTCACCCATTCCGGAACATCGAGCGCAAGAATCGCGACGAGGTCGCCCACGCGCACGTCTAAATTTTTTAGCGCGTTGCCCACTTGATTCGCTTCGTGCGCGATTTGCGCGAACGTCATCGTGCGCGCCTCGCTGTAGAGCGCGATTTTGTTCGCGCGATCTTTCAAATTTTTTTCGAGAATGTCTATGACGTTGTAATAGAGAGGAAGATCAGATGCTTTCATTTTCTACCCCCAGAATAAAACCGCCAAGACGCCACGAAAAATAATCTTTGTTTGTGTTCTTGGCGTCTTGGCGGTAAGATTTTATTCCTTCCCCAATAACTCGCGCGCGATCACAATCCGCTGAATGTGCGCGGTGCCTTCATAAATTTGCATTCCCTTGCTGTCGCGCAAATATCTTTCGACCGGAAATTCATTCGAATAGCCGCGCCCGCCGTGCAAGAGCACCGCTTCGTTCGCCGCGCGCACCGCGGCTTCGGTCGCAAAATATTTCGCGATGCTCGTCTCACGCGTCGCGCGCTCGCCGCGACTTTGCAACCACGCGGCGTGATAGACCAACCAGCGCGCAGCTTGCACATCCGCCGCCATTTCCGCAATTGCGCTTTGAATCATTTCAAAATTTCCGATGCGCTGACCAAACTGTTTGCGCATGCGCGCGAAATCCACGCATGCGTCGAGACACGCTTGTCCCACACCCAACGCGCCCGCGGCAACGCCCAATCGTCCGTGATCCAGCGCGCTCATCGCGATTTTGAACCCTTCGCCTTCCGCGCCCAAACGCGCCGACGCGGGCACGCGCAAATTTTCAAAAACGAAACGCGCGTGATCCGACGCGCGGTGTCCCAACTCTTTGCCGCGCATTTTTTCGCGACGACGCCGTTCGTGATCCAAATTTTTTCGCCGTTGATCAGGTACGCGTCGCCATCGCGCGCCGCGGTCGTTTCAATGCTCGCCGCGTCGGAGCCCGCGTTCGGTTCGGTGAGCGCGTAACAGCCAATCATTTCGCCGTGTGCGAGTTTGGGTAAATAATTTTTTTTCTGCGCGGCGTTGCCCCATTTCAAAATACATTGCGCGACCAGCGACGTATGCACAGTCATAAACCCGCGCACAGATGAATCGACGCGCCCGAGTTCTTCATAGCACAACGCGAGCGAAATGGAATCCCACGCGCCGCCGAAAAATTCTTTCGGTAATGGACCGCCGAGCAGTCCCGTGCGCGCGAGATCGTCAATCAGCGCGCGCGGCATTTCGCCGCGTTCGTCCATCTCGCGCGACAAAGGCGCAACACGCGTCTGCGCGAATTCGCGCGCGCGCGCTTGAATTTCTTTTTGCGCGTCGGTGAGTGAAAAATCCATTGGTTAGTGCCATAGAGGTCATAGAGAACATAGAGACGTGTCATTCTGAGGGAGCGAAAGCGACCGAAGAATCTTGTTACTGGGATTTGAATCAGCGCCACAAAACAAGATGCTTCGCTACGCTCAGCATGACAACAAACCTCTATGCCCTCTGTGTTCTCTATGGCAGATTATTTCCCGCTGTGCGCGTGAATAAAATTCAACACGCGCGTCCACGCATCCGCGGATTCATTTGCAAATTCGGTCATCTTGCGATCGAAAAAACTGTGCGGCGCGCCGGGATAAATGCGTAACTCGTGTTCGACTTTCGCCACGTCGAGTTCTTCATCCAATTTTCCGATATCGCTCGCGGGAATACTTTGATCCTCGCCGCCGTACAATCCCAAAACCGGAAAGCGAATTTTGTGCGCTTGCTCCAACGTTGGACCCTCTGCGTCGGTGATCGGGCGACTGAATCCGGAATAAAACGCGATGATTCCGTTCAACGCGAGATTTTGCGCGCCGACTAACAACGACAACGTGCCGCCGCGACAAAAACCGACGGTGAAGGTCGCGCGATTTTTTTGATCGCGATTCAACTCGCTCACGCCCGCGCGCACATCGCGCATAAAATTAGGAAACGTCATTTGCTGAACGTGCGGCATGAACTCGAACGATTCATCGCGCGCGTTCGTCGGCGCGGTGCGCGCGAAATAATCGAGCGCGAGCGCGCGCACGCCCACTTGCGCGAATCGCAGCGCGAGGTCTTTGTAAAATTGATGCAAGCCGCGCACATCGGGAAAAACTATTATTTGGGCGCGCGCGGCTTGCTCC
>JACQEA010000152.1 GCA_016200825.1 Chloroflexota bacterium
AAGAGAATCGCGAACCAATCGTCGAGGATAAACGCCGCGCCAAACGGATTTGGAATTTCGTGAATCATTACGCCCGATGCCACCGCGATAATCGCCGCGACTAGTTGCGCGATGAATTGCGGCGCGGCGGAAATTTCGCGGCGATCATCGTATACGCCCACGCAAAACAAAATGCTCGCGCCGATGAACAACCCCGCGAGCCGCGCGCTTTCATTCGGATCAGAGCGCGGATAGAAAAAAGAAATCAGCACCGCGCCGAAGAAGGAAATAAAAATCGGAATGCCGCCCAAGCGCGGCGTGGGCGCGTCGTGCACGCGGCGCGGCGCGGGGCGATCCATCGCGCCGATGCGCGCGGCGAAACGAATCGCGAGGGGAGTAAATAGAGTGGATAGAATCAGCGCACTGGCGAAGACAATCAAAAAAACGACAAACATTCGAGGGTGCGGTCATTCTAGTCGAGCAAGCGGCGCGTGTCAAAGCGGAAACAAAATCCCAACTTCCAAAATCCAACTTCAAAATTCCAACATCCAATTTCCAACTTCCAATCTCCGTTTGCTGATTTGATTAATCCTTTATTGACCAAGCGGGCATTAGACTTGCATCTAAAATAGATTTATAATTGACCTGATTTCAACCGCGAGAATTCTTTTTGATGAGTTCCTATTACGGCAAACACACGCGCCGAGCCGTGAATCAATATTATTCACCCGACGATTTCGAGAATCAGTCTCCGCGCTCTGGCATTCCGTTTTTTTTATTTTTTGCTTTGCTCGCGTGCATTGTCGGCGCAGTAATTGTGCCGGGCGGATTGGGCGCCTGGGTGGGCTATCAGGAATTACAAGAACAGAATAAAGGCAACGCCGAATTGCATTATCAACGCGGCTTGGGCTATCTCGATGAAAATTATCCCGAGCTGGCGTACACTGAATTTGTGATCGCGTTGAAGTACGATCCAACTCACGCGGCGGCGCGGCAGAAATTTGACGAATTGGACAAATCGTTTGGCGCGCGCAGTACGCCCGGCGCAATGCATCCGAGGTGAGTACGTTATTGTATCAAGCGTACGTTGAAGGCGGCAAAGAAGCGGTGGGACTCGCGCAAATCGAATTGGCGCGCGAACGATTTGACGCCGCGCTCGCGATCAAAAGTAGTGACGCGGAAATTCAACGCCAACGCGAATTAGCGGGATTGTATCTCGAAGGTCAACAATACGCCGGATCAAAATGGGATCTGGCGGCGCAAAAATTCGCGGCGGTGTACGATAAAGATCCAAATTACGCGGATGTAAAAAAACGTTTGTTGGAAGCGGATTTGATGTACGGCGACGCCGCGATGAAGCAGAACGCGCCGTGCCTCGCGCTGCGTTCCTTCGACAACGCGATCTCGATTTCAACCGATTCACAGGTCGCGCAAAAACGCGCGCAAGCATCCGCGCAATGCAAGGATCGGCTGGCATCGCCGCCAGCACCAACTTTATCTGCCGCCGAAACTTACACCTGGAAAATTTCCGCCACCGCCGCGCCGTGTACCGGCACCGGCGATTTATCCGGAATAGTGCGCGATGTTAGCGGCAAAATTATTGTTGGCGCGACAGTTTCGTACGCAAACGATGCGGGGGCGCGCACGAGCGCAAAAACAAATAACAGCGGACAATATCTTTTCAATTGGGGCAAAGAACCCGCGCTGTATCACGTCTCGATTCTCGCGGCGGATGGCAAAACGCCAACCAGCGCGGTCGTGGACATTGGTTTTTTGGGCGGAACGAATCCAAATTGTCATGTCGTACTAGATTGGCAAAAATTACAGTGACGCGCGGTTCGATGAAAAATTTTTTTCATCGCGAGAGCGGAAAAGGTTTTGGTGAAATGCAAAAATGGTTTCGCGGGTTGGTGGGGTGTCTTGCATTAATCGCGATCCTTGTTCCCGCGCGCACAAACGCGCAACGCGCGGGCGCGTTTGTAGATGTGCTGACGGTCAACGGCGCGATTGATACGTGGATCGAAGGATATATTAATCGCGGCATCGGTGTGGCGGAACAAGATGGCGCGGAGGCGGTGGTGATTGTTTTGAATACGCCCGGCGGCGCGCTGGGCGCGATGCAAAATATTACGACGCGCATGTTGAACGCGCGCGTGCCGGTAATTATTTACGTTGCGCCCGCAGGCGCGGCGGCGGCGTCCGCCGGAACATTCATCACGCTCGCGGCAAATGTCGCGGCGATGGCGCCGGGCACGACGATTGGCGCGGCGCATCCGGTCGCGGGCGGCGGCGCAAATATCGAAGGCGACGAGCGCGCCAAGATCACAAATTATTCCGTCGCGCTGATTCAAAATATCGCGCGCGAACGGAATCATAACGCGGACTGGGCGGCAAAAGCCGTGCGCGATTCCATCGCGGCGACCGCGCAAGAAGCGTTGGAACTCAAAGTCATTGATTTGATCGCGACCGATCAAAATGATTTGTTGAACAAACTCGATGGGCGCAAAGTAAAAACGGCCGCGGGCGAACGCACGTTGCAAACCCTGCGCGCCGGTGCCACAACCATCGAATTGAATTTTGCCGAAATATTTTTCCATACACTCGTTGATCCAAACATCGCGCTCATTCTTTTGCAAATAGGCTTGCTCGCGATTGCGGTTGAACTGTACAATCCCGGCGCGACGATTCCAGCCATCACCGGTGGAATTTGTTTGGTGCTGGCGTTTGTCGCGCTGGGTAATTTGCCGGTAAATTGGGGCGGCGTGATTTTGATCGTGCTATCGGTCGTCGTATTTATTCTCGACGTGAAAGTGAATAGTTTTGTGCTCACCGCCGGGGGCATCGTGATGTTTATTTTGGGCGGCTTGCTTTTGTTCACGCCGTTCACGCCGATTGGACCGACGTTGCCGGAAGTTTCGATCAATCCGTTGATTCTGTTTGGCGCGGCAGGCGCGATGGCGGTATTCTTCGTTTTTCTACTCGGCGCGGCAGTGCGCGGCAAAAAATATCCGGTGCTTTCCGGCGCGGAAGTGTTGGTGGGGGCAAATGGTTTTGCGTTAAGCGATCTCGCGCCGAACGGAACCGTGCAAGTAAAAAGCGAACAATGGTCGGCAGTCGCCGAAAGCGGCGCGATCGAAAAGGGCGCGGAGATTCGCGTCGTCGCGTTGGAGGGGCTGAGGTTGAAGGTAGTGAAAAAGTAATTCGCAATTCGCAATTCGCAATTCGCAATTTGTAATTCCTTTCCTGTATTCCGAAATCTGCAATCGAACAAGGAGGCAAAATGTCACCCCAAGTTCTAACCATTCTATGCTTTGGCGGTTTTCTCTTGCTCTTCGCCGCCATAATTTTCTTCGCCGCGATCAAGATCGTCCGCGAATATCAGCGGCTGGTCGTCTTCCGGCTCGGCAAGTGCGTGGGGCAACGCGGTCCCGGTCTCGTCCTTCTGATCCCGTTTATCGAAAACGGGATCTGGGCTGACCTACGCGAACAGTTTCTCGAAGTGCCGCATCAAACGACGATCACCAAAGACAACGCGGGTATCTCCGTGGACTTTGTGATCTATCAAAAGGTGATTGACCCGGTCGCGAGCGTGGTGCAAGTTCAGAATTTCGCCGGCGCGGCGCAGACGATCGCGACGACGACCCTTCGCGCGGTCATCGGCGATATTTTGCTCGATGATGTTCTGGCGCAACGCGAGCATATCAACACGGTCTTGCGAACAAAATTAGACGAGGTGACCGAACGCTGGGGGATCAAAGTGACGGCGGTCGAGATTCGCGAAATTTTGCCGCCGCGCGAAGTGCAAGAAGCGATGACGCGGCAAATGTCGGCGGAACGCACGCGCCGCGCGGTCGTCACCGAAGCGGAAGGGAAGAAGCAAGCGACGGTGACGGTCGCCGAAGGTGACAAGCAATCCGCGATTTTGCGCGCCGAAGGCGAAAAGCAATCGCGCATTTTGTCGGCGGAAGGTTTCAGCGAAGCCCTCACAACGATTTTCAACGCGGCTAAAGGCGTCGATTCCAAAACGATGAGTCTGCAATATTTGGAAGCGTTGAAAGCGTTGGGCGCGGGTCCCGCGACTAAATTTATTTTCCCGATGGAGTTCTCCAATCTGCTCAAGCCGTTCATCGGCTACGCGGCAGAAGTGAGCGAAGGCGAAAAGAAAAAATAAATAACAAATAATCGAGGACGCTTCGATGTTTGGAGCGTCCTCTCTTTTTCGTAAGCGGTTAGGTGTCATTGCGAGGAGCGTAGTTTGCGACGAAGCAATCTCGGTTTCAAATCGGAGATTGCTTCGCAAAAACCGCTCGCAATGACACAGGGCTTGACGGTTACTCTTTCAAATCACGTGCATGCCCCACCTCATTCTGATCAAACATTCGTTGCCGGAAATTATTCCGAATCTTCCCGCGCGCGAATGGCATTTGTCCGATGAAGGGCGCGCGCGCTGCCAAATCCTCGCGAAAGAAATCGCGATGTATTCACCGCGCGCGATTTTTTCCAGCGTTGAGTCCAAAGCGCGTGAGACCGCGCAGATCGTTTCTGCGCAACTTGGTGTTCCGTTTGAAATTGCCGATGACTTGCACGAGCATTTGCGCGCGAGCGTTGGTTACACAAGTCAAGCGCAATTTGAAAATTCATTACGCGGTTTTTTCGCGCACCCGCGCAAGTTGGTCTTTGGCGATGAGACGGCTGACGCGGCGCACGCGCGTTTTGCGCGCGCGGTGAATGGAATTCGCGCGGCACACCTAAATGAGACGGTGGGAATCGTCGCGCATGGAACGGTGATCGCGTTGTTTGTGGCGCGCGCGGCAACCGTCGCGCCATTTGATTTTTGGAAACGGATGGGCTTGCCCGCGTTTGTGGTGATGGCTCTGCCAAATTTAGAATTGAAACGCGTTTGCGAAACAATCGCGCCCGGATATTGAC
>JACQEA010000153.1 GCA_016200825.1 Chloroflexota bacterium
GTTGTGGAATCCGTACCTCTTTGCCGGAATGCCGTTTGTCTGCGATATTCAATCCGGGATTTTTTATCCGCTCAATCTCCTCGCGTTTTTTCTCTCCGATCCGTTTACATTGCGCGATATGGAATACCTTTCGGTTTTGCATTTCGCGATTGCCGGAATCGGGATGTATGCGTTCTTGAGATGGGGCGAGTGGAAATTGGAATCTACTTCCAACCTCCAACCTCTGACTTCTAACATCCAATCTCTAACCTCCAACTTCAATCTCTCTCGCCTCGCTTGTCTGGCTGGCGCGATGGCGTTCGAGTTCAGCGATTTGTTTATCACGCATTTCGGCAATCTCAATTTAATCGCCGCGTCCGCGTGGATGCCAATCATTTTGTTATTCTATCGCCGCGCGGTGTTGGACCAGCGCGCGGGATTCGCGATTCTATCTGGAATTTTTCTCGCGCTCGCGTTTCTCGCGGGACACGCGCAGGCGTTTTTGTTTAGCGTGATCGCGTTGGGATTGATGGCGGCGTATCACATCGCAGATGGCAGATGGCAAATTGCAGAGTTGTCATTGCGAGGAGCGGCTCAGAAAAACCAACACCGCGAGCAAGACAAGCTGCCCTCCATATTCGAGAAAGCAAATGAACGCGCGAAAGCAACGAAGCAATCTCCGCTGAGTGTGTTGGGGATTGCTTCGTCGCTTCGCTCCGCTCCGCTCCTCGCAATGACATTCGCGATTCTTACCGCGCTCGTCGCGTTTGGACTCGCCGCGCCGATTCTTTTTCCCGTCGCCGAATTTTCGCAACTGACCACGCGCGCCGCGTATTCGTACGCGCAAGCCGCCGAATTTTCTTTGCCGCCCGCGCAATTGATTGGCTTGTTTGTTCCGGGATTTTTCGGACGCGGACCGCAAAACGCGTGGGGACCTTGGCAACGCGTCGAAGTGGGTTACATTGGCATCTTGCCAATCTTACTCGCTCTGCTCGCGATCATTTTGCGGCGAGACGCGCCGACGCGATTTTTTGGAATTGTCGCGCTGATTGGGCTTGCGCTCGCGCTCGGCGGTTATTCGATCTTGCATGGCTGGCTCTATCAATTCGTGCCTGGCTTTGGACAATTGCGCGCGCCCGCGCGATTTATTTTTCTGTTCGATTTCGCGCTTGCCGCGCTCGCCGCGTTGGGTTTTGATTTTTTGTTGCATGCCTTGCCGCGCGCATCCGAAATTATTTTCAAACGCGTCGCGCGATCATTGCCGTGGATCTTTTTGCTCGTCGCACTCGCGGCGGGCGCAACCGCGTACGCGATTCTGATTTTAGGACAAGGTCAAGATGCAATCTTGTTTCAACGCATCGCGAACGCCGCGAACGCGCTCGCGTTTTTTATTTTGCTGTTTGGGTTGAGCGTTCCGCTGATCGTCGCGCGCGCCACGCGTTTTTTTCGCGCGCGGGTGTGGTCAATTGCCGCGCTCGCGCTGATTTTTTTCGATTTATTTTCGCTCGGCGCGAACGTGGATAGTGGCGCGGACGATCCGATGCGCGCGTACGCGCATCCCGACGCGATTGCTTTTCTCAAGAGCGATGGAAATTTTTTTCGCGTCGATCCGATTGGCACGGGCGTGGAAAATCTTTGGCAGCCCGACACGTCCATCCTCTATAATTTTTTTGATGTCGGCGGTGACAATCCGCTCGTGCTCGCGGATTTCGATCGGTATTGGCAATCGCTCGGTTCGCGCTCGTCCGCGCTGTACGATTTGCTCAATGTGAAATATCTGATCGGGCGCAAGAATATTTCGCTCGACCGCGCAAAATTTCGCGTGGCGTACGACGGCGATCCTGCGCTGAATGTGTACGAAAATACGCGCGTCTTGCCGCGCGCGTTTATTGTGAATGAGGCGCGTGTCGTCGCGAATCGCGCGGAAGCGTGGGATGCGATTCACGCGGCGGATTTCGATCCGTCGCGCGTGGTGATATTGGAAGGGATGACCGTTGACCGTCGACCGTCAACCGTCGGTGACGGAGCAAAAGTGAAAATTGTTGGTTATGGACCAAATGAAATCATGCTGGAAACAAATTCCGCGCGCGCGGGTTATTTGGTGCTGAGCGAGATTTATTTTCCGGGCTGGCGCGCGTGGATTGATGATCGCGAGGTTGCGGTGTCGCGCGCGAATTATTTGTTCCGCGCGATAGAGTTGCCTGCGGGCGCGCAGCGCGTGCGCTTTTTGTACGATCCGTTATCGTACAAGGTTGGATTAGGATTTTTTTTCGCGATTGGAATTTGGCGGTTGAGAAAATCGCGAATGAAAACTGTACTTTAGCGCGCGCACTCGCACAATTTGCGTAAACCGCGCGCGATGAAGTAGAATCGAGCGAGCGATTGGTTGAGATTTTCTGCGGATTAATCTAGCTCACTCAATTCAGTTTATCGTTGAAAAAAAGAAAATGAATAATAGACGCGCCAACATGCTCGTGATCGCGATCTCGATCGTGATCGCGCTATCAGCCGCGACTTTTATCTTGTTGCATACGACGAGTCCGTTCGATGGGGCGCATCTGCAACCGGGTGAACGCGTGTGGAAAAGCAATGGCGTGCAAGTGACGCCGCTCGCTACATCGCGCGCGGGTTTGCAACGCGGCGACATTGTGATCGCGGTGGAAGGAAAAAGTATCGAAGCGTGGGTGCGCGCGCTTTTATCGGTGAATAGCGCGCGCCCAGCGTGGAAAATTGGCCAAACGGTTGTGTACACGGTCGAGCGCGACGGAAATCGCGTCGAGGTGCCGATTATTTTGCGCGCCTATTCGCTCGCAGAAATATTCAACGAGTACTGGGGAATGATTCTCTTTGCGTTCGCTTCACAAGTGCTGGGCACATTTGTTTTTTTGCGGCGGCCCAATGAGACGAGCGCGCGCTTATTGTTTCTCTGGGCGTGGAGCGGCTCGAACGCGTACGGATGGTCATTGGGTTTGTCCATCGGCGATATTGTTGGCGGCGCGGGCTATTGGGTTTACTCGCTTTTGACACCGGGCGCGTGGATACTTTATTGGGCGGCGATTTTCCATTTTGCGTTGATCTTTCCAACTAAAACTTGGCTGACAAGATTTCCGAGCATCGAAAGATTATTGTATGTTTTTCCCTTCGCGTTTCTGTTTATGGCGCTGGCGGCAACGATTGTGGGCGCATCCAATTGGAGCGAGTGGATGCAGGTGCCGCGAACGGTCGAGTACATTGTTGCCGCGTTTTTTTTGGCGTTGATCGTTCTCAACGGAATTTGGAGACAACGGACGCTGCGCGATCCCGACGCGCGCGCGAAATTAAAGTGGCTCGCGTTTGGGGGATTCGTTGCCGGCGCGGGCGGGCTCGTTACGTGGGTTCTACCGCTCTTGATTTTTGGCGCGCCGCTCATCCCCGCCGCCGCGCTCGGTGTGTTGGTGTTGGTTTTTCCAATCTCGATTTCCATTGGTATTCTGCGTCATCGCCTGTTCGATATTGACATTATCATTCGGCGCACCTTGATTTACGGCGCGCTCACCGCGATCTTGGTGACATTTTATTTTGCGGGCGTGATCGCGTTTCAACAAATTTTTCGAATCCTCACCGGGCAAACTTCCGATCTCGCGATTATCGTCTCGACCTTGTCCATCGCCGCGCTATTCAATCCATTGCGCGGGCGCGTGCAAAACGCGATTGATCGCGCGTTTTATCGGCGCAAGTACGATGCGGCGCACGCGCTCGCGCGGTTCGCGCAAACCGCGCGCGATGAAGTAAAGTTGGACAAGTTGAGTGCGCGCTTGGAGGAAATTGTCGCTGAAACTATGCAACCGACGCATGTGAGTTTGTGGTTGAGGAAAAAGTGAAAACTGCTTGACCGCGCAGATTCTAATCGAGTGGAATGCGTAGAGAAAAACAATTATGGACCTGATGAAATCATTCTACGAAATTGTGTACGGAAAATTTCGCGCGCCGTGGGACGTTGGCGCGCGCGCGGAATTGGTGCAACTCGTGGACAGTGGACGATTGAAACCGTGCCGCGTGATTGATCTGGGCAGCGGCACCGCGAGCAATTGTATTTTTCTCGCGCAACATGGATTC
>JACQEA010000146.1 GCA_016200825.1 Chloroflexota bacterium
TATGTGTTGTACGATGCGCGCGCGTTTGAGATTCACGCGCGCGTGCTCGCTCAAATTTTGGGAAAGTAACGCGCAAATTATTTTAGAGCGTAGACTTTCCGAAATAAAAAATCTCACCGCAAAGGCGCCCTTCGCTGCGCTCAGGGTAAACTCCGAACGCGAAGGAAAGACGATGAAACGAATGGAAAAGCAATCAAATTTTTTCTTTGTGCCCTTCGTGTCTTTGGTAAAAGTTATTCTGAATAAGGTCTAGTATACAATGTGGCGATTAATTTTTGCCGCGCCTGCTAGTCTGCTTGTCGCGTGCATCACCGTCGTCGTTGCTCCGACTGCGACGCCCTTTCCAGAATCAACGGTAACAATTTCAACAACCATTTCGCCGAAACAACCGACGACATTTTCTACTCGCGCAAACACATCGCCGCCGCCGACTTTAGTTATCGCGTCAAGTTGTATTTCGTGGCGCGAGGCGCGTGCACACGTGGGCGAAAATATTTGTGTGACCGGAATTGTCACGCGCGTATTCACTGACCCGCGCTCGCGCGTGACGTTTATTGATTTTAGCACCGAGCGCGCGGCGTACACGGCTTTTTCTCCGCAGATAATTTGGGAAGCGAGTCTCGTGGGCAAGTGCGTCAAGATTTTTGGCGCGATTGTTTTGTTCAACGACCAGCCCGAGACGGTGATTAATTCTAAAGAGCAATTAATGTTGTGTTAAGGAGATCGGATGGTGCGAGGAAAAAAATGTTGAATGGGCTGGGAGGGAGTCGAACCCACACGATGGATTAGCCACCAAAGGATTTTAAGTCCTCCGCGTCTGCCATTCCGCCACCAGCCCACTTGAACTTACAATCGCGATTTTATTATCGTTCGATTGAAATGTCAACGCGAATTGCAAATGGGGAGTGGCTAAAGTCGAAAAGATATTTATTCATTCATTCAAAAAGGGAAGGTTACTATGTCATTCTGAGGGAGCACATTCGCTCCGCTCAGTGTAAACTCCGCGACCGAAGAATCTCGTTATGCAACTTGAAATCAAACGAGTCAACGAGATGCTTCGCTTCGCTCAGCATGACAGCGGCACTTGATCCCTTCGCAAAAATTTGATCTCTGCGCGATTAGCTACTCCGGACAGGGGCGAGTTTCAGACTCGCCCCTAATTTTTTTTGAATTACGTTCCGCGCAACCACGCGCGATGAAAATTTATTTTACGGACGCGGCGTGTTCGTTGGCGCGGGCACAAAAGTCGGCACGATGTTCGGCGGCGCAGTCGTTGGCGTGATCGGCGCGGGCGTTGATGTCGGCGGTGTGCCGGTGACAGTTGGTGTTACAGGAATTGTCGGAGTAAAAGTTGGCGTTGGTGTTGGTTGATAGGGCGGCGCGTCAAACCATGCCATCAAATCGTCAATCACCGATTGACTGACGATAAAAACAATTTTGCCGCCGGTGTGGACGGCATAGTAATCATTTCCGCCGGTCGTTTTGTCGCCAACGGTCAACGCGTATTGCTCCGTATTCGTCAACGTAATGCGCGCTTCGAGTGTCGCGGTGATAAAGCCGAACGATTTCAGATCCGTCACATTCGACAACACGCGACTTGGTTGCAACGTGATCAAGCGATTGAGCATTTGTGTAATTTTGAAATCATCGCCCTCTTTTTGTTCCGGTGTTTCAATCCGCCAGCCCGCATCGGTGCGCGTCACTTTTACTTGGCGCGGCGCGCGCAGATCGCGCACCTCGATAGATTGAACGTCCGACGACGCGACGGGAAAAAGATACGGTTTCGCGATGCCTGTCGCGGTCGGCGTCGCGTTGAGCTGTTGCGACGGTTTATCTTGATCCACCAGAAATACAAAACCAAACAGCGCGATGAAAACCGCAACGACAATCAGAGTTACCCGCGAATTCACGTTACCGTCTCCTCCACCACACGATCGCGCCCACAATCAACAGCGCGGCGGGCAGAAACAAAAAGCTGGACCAGAAAACAAAATTGGATTGTTCGCTCGTCAGAATTACCGGACGACGCGTATCTTGTTTGGTTGGAATCGAGATCAAGGTGTCTTGTCCCGCCAGCCACGCGAGCGAATTGGAAAATAAAATTTCATTGCCCGACCCCGCGCCGACATTGATCAACGTATTGAATGTGCCATTCGTCGGGAAGGTCGAATTTCCAAAGACGACCAGCCGCGCGGGTTTGTCTGCGCCGCTCGCTTCGACCGCGTACGCTAAATCCACGGGACCCTTGGTATCTTTGTTCGCGTCAAAATTCGCTTGCTGATTTTTCAGCGCGACGAAATCTGTTTCGCCCCAACTTTGATCGGAGGTGGAAAATAACGCGGACGCGTTTCGACCGGTGGGCGGCGTCGCAGTTGTGGTGAGCGAACGCACGCCGGGCAACACCGCGGTTTCACCGGCGAGATCGCTGGTGATTTGATGCGATTTGTATTGCACGATCACTGGAATTTGCGCGCGCCCAAAAAATCCATACTTTTGATCAATCGCGATATCGTTGCGCGCTTCCAGTCCCCATTCTTTCAACAGCGCGTCCAGTCCCGCTTCGGTCTGCGGATCGAGTAAGATCATCACGCGTCCGCTTTGGTCGAGATATTTTTTTACGACGGCAATTTCAGCCGCATCGAATTTTTTCGTCGCGCCCGCGATCACGAGCGCAGAAATTTCCGAGGGCATCGTCTCGGTGACCGTGCGCAAATCGAGCACGTCCACTTTATAATTGTTCGTTTCCATCGAGGACTTGAGCAAACTGTATCCATTTTCGCTGTTGTCATTCGGAGAATGTTCGCCGTGACCGAGCGTGAAATAAATGGTCGGTTGCGTGTCCTGCGAAACTTTGACGAGCGCGTTCGTAAACGCTTGCTCGTCACTGCCAAAAACATTTTCGCGCCGCGTCCCGCGCTCGAACACGATCATATTACTGAACGCTTTGTATTCGCGCGCGATCGCGGGTTCTTCGTCCGGGTCAATAAATTTGTACGTAAATTTGTCCGAGAGGTTGGCGTACTCTTTCAAGCGATCTTCCACCGGACCGCGATTGCCGCCCCCTTGCAACGTCGGATAAAACGCGACGGCTTGCACCGGTTGCTTGAGATCTTTCAGCACGGAAAGCGTTTTGGGCGAAAGCGTAAACGATTGATCTTGCGTAAAATCTTGCCGCCAATGATAACGCGTCGATAACACATTCACGAGCGCGATAATGCCGATCAACGCCAGCACCGTGATCAGCGCGTTCGATCCGTAGCGCGCACTGCGGCCGCTTAACATCGCTTCCACTTGCGTGGGGCGCGCGTAAATGAACAGCGCGATAAAAACGACGCCGATCAAAACAATTCCCCACAAACGTTCGCCGGGTTGATTACCGATCAAAAAGAAAATAAACGCGACCGCCCACAAAGCCAAACCGATTCCGCCAAAAAGTTCGGCGCGAGATTGTAATCGTGCGCGCATTAGCTAAACCTCCTCGATTGCAATGAGAACGTCGCCAGAATCAACGCAATCGCGATGACGCTGAGCGCGTAGACTACATCAATCGTATCCAGCACGCCGCGGAAAAATCCATCGTAGTGCTTTTGAATCGAAACATAACTGACGAATGTGCCGAGCGGACCAAATCCAGTAATGCTCGTCGCGGGATCGGCGATAAACATCAGTAATAACAAAACAAAACCCGCGAAATACGCGATCACTTGATTCTGCGTCAGCGACGACGTGAACAATCCAATCGCGAGAAACATACTGCCAAAGAGCAACACGCCGAAATAACCGGTGAATAACGGAATCATATCCGGGTTGCCGATGAATTTCAAAATCAACGCATAGTACAACGTCGGCGCGACCATCACCACGGCAAACGTGATGACACTGCCCAGAAATTTTCCGATCACGACTTGCCAATCGTGGATCGGTGAAGTGAGCAACAGCTCGATCGTTCCGAGTCGCTTTTCTTCCGCGAGCAATCGCATCGTCAGCGCGGGCGCGAGCAACAACAAAACAAAAATCATGTTGCCAAAGACCGAACGCAGTGATGCTTCTTGCGATGAGATGACGATGAGCGAAAACAAATAACCCATAAACACGAGAAACAACGCGCTCACCACATACGGCACTGGCGAAACAATAAACGCGCGCAGTTCTCTGGAGGCAATCGTCCAAATATTTTTCATTCTGATTCTCCCGCGTGACATGGCGTGGTCATTCTAAACATTCTCTTCGGTCGTCAATTTCAAGAACACTTCTTCTAACGACATTCCCACCGGGCGCAATTCCAAAATTCCCCAGCCGCGTTGCACCGCCAGCGTCGCCAGTTCCGCGCGCTTGTCCGTGCCGAGCGTGGTTTCAATTTCAAATCCGTTTTCTTCTTTTGCCGTGACGCCCAACACGCCTTTAATTTTTTCCAATTCTTTCGCGATGCCCGGCGCGCTTTGCGCGACTTGCAAGTACACATGCTCCGCGCCGCGCACGCGCGACGCCAGCCGCGCCGGAGTATCTTCCGCAACAATTTCGCCGTTGTTGATGATGAGCACGCGCGAACAAGTTTGACTCGCCTCCGGCAAAATGTGCGTGGAGAGAATGATCGTGTGCTCTTTACCAAACTCTTTGATCAGATTGCGGACCTCGATGATTTGTTTTGGATCTAACCCAATCGTCGGTTCATCCAGGATCAACACATCGGGATTATGCACCAACGCTTGCGCAATGCCGACACGCTGACGAAATCCTTTCGACAATTTGCCGATGATCGTGTCCGCGCGTTCGCCGATGTTCGTCATTTCCATCGCGCGATCCACCGCGTCGAAAGTATTTTCCACTCCGCGCAAGCGCGCGGCGAAATCTAAATAATCGTACACGGTCATTTCGGTATACAACGGCACGGTCTCCGGCAAATAGCCGATCCGTTTGCGAACCGCCAGCGAATCGGAAAAAACATCATGCTCCGCGATGCGCGCGGTTCCGCTCGACGCGGGAAGATAGCCGGTGAGAATCCGCATCGTGGTCGTCTTGCCCGCGCCGTTCGGTCCAAGAAATCCAAGAATCTCGCCGCGCTTGACTTGAAACGAAACGTCGCGCAAGGCTTGATACGTGCCGTACGTTTTGAAAAGGTGATCCACTTGGATCATTGGGGTGCTGTCAGTCGTCATCGAAACTCCTTTTTCGAAAAACGTCGAACGAAAATCGTTTCCAATGTGTTAGCAAAGGACTGGGTGATTAAGCCGAGATGAAATGCAGATTAAAAAGAATTAAAATCCTTTTTCAACTTTCGCCCACGTATCGCGCAATGAAACGGTTCGATTGAAAACCAACTGCTCGCGCGTGGAATCCGAATCCACGCAAAAATATCCGGTGCGCTCGAATTGAAAACGCTCGCCCGGCGCGGCGTTTGCGAGCGCGGGTTCGCCAACGCAATTCGTCAATCGCTCCAGCGAATGCGGATTTATTTGCGCTTGCCAATTTTCGTCTTCGTCCGGTTTGGGCGCAAGAAATAAAGTATCATACAGCCGCGCTTGGAGCGCGTGCGCGTGTTGCGCGGACACCCAATGAATTGTGCCTTTCACTTTGCGATCCGCCGCGCCGCCGCGCGTGGCTGGATCGTACGTGCAATTGATTTGCACGATCTCGCCGCGATCATTTTTCACAACGTTCGTGCATTTGATAATGTACGCGTAGCGCAAACGCACTTCGGCGCCGGGCGACAAGCGAAAATATTTCGGCGGCGGATTTTCGCGAAAATCATCTTGCTCGATCCATAATTCGCGCGCAAACGGCACTGCGCGCGTGCCCATCGCCGCGTCTTCGGGATTATTCACCGCTTGTATTTCTTCGACCTGACCCGCCGGATAATTTTCGATCACCACTTTGAGCGGGCGCAGAACTGCCATCACGCGCCGCGCGCGGCGATTCAAATCTTCGCGCACGCAATGCTCGAGCAATGCCAGCTCGATCAGATTTTGCGTTTTGCCAACGCCGATGCGCTCGCAAAAATCGCGAATAGATTCGGGCGTGAAACCGCGTCGGCGCAAACCGGAAAGCGTCGGCATGCGCGGATCGTCCCAGCCCGCGACAATTTTTTCGTTCACTAGTTGCAATAGTTTGCGCTTGCTGACGACGGTGTGACTGAGATTGAGCCGCGCAAATTCAATTTGTCGCGGATGAAAAATTCCGAGCGCGTCCAAATACCAATCGTACAACGGACGATGGTCTTCGTACTCCATCGTGCAGAGTGAATGCGTCACGCGTTCAATCGAATCGGATTGACCGTGCGCCCAATCGTACAGCGGATAAATGCACCACGCGTCGCCGGTGCGATGATGCGCCGCGTGACGAATACGATACATCACCGGATCGCGCAAATTTAAATTGCCCGCTGCCATATCAATTTTCGCGCGCAAAGTTTTCGCGCCGTCAGGAAATTCGCCCGCGCGCATGCGCGCAAATAAATCCAGATTTTCTTCGACGGAACGCGCGCGGTGCGGACTCGCTTTGCCCGGCTGGGTCAATGTGCCGCGATATTCGCGAATCTCGTCCATGCTCAAGTCGTCCACGTACGCTTTGCCTTTTTTGATTAGTTCGACCGCCCATTGATACAACTGCTCAAAATAATCGGA
>JACQEA010000147.1 GCA_016200825.1 Chloroflexota bacterium
ACCGCCTTCCAAAACAAATACGATGCGCCCATCACACACCGTGCGCGCGATCTCCAATAAAATGCGCGCGAGCGCGGTGTAACCCGCGAGCGAAAGATTTTCCATCGCGAGCGGATCGCTCCAATGCGCGTCATAACCGACCGAGACGAGGATGAGTTGAGGTTGATAACGCCGCGCGAGCGGCGCGAGAAAATCGCGAAAGAGGCGGCAATAATCATCATCGCCGACAAACGGACCCAGCGGCGCGTTCGCAGTATATCCTGCGCCCGCGCCTTCGCCTGTCTCGGACCAATGGCCCGTGCCGGGATAAAACGGATATTGGTGCGTCGAAAAATACAAAACGCGCGGCGAATGATAAAAAATATCTTGCGTGCCGTTGCCGTGATGCACGTCGTAATCCACAATCAGCACGCGTTTCAGTTGATGCGCGTCGAGCGCGTGTTGCGCGCCAATCGCAATATTGTTGAATAAACAAAATCCCATCGCGCGTTGCGTCGTCGCATGATGGCCCGGCGGGCGCACGAGCGCGAACGCGTTATCTATTTCTTTTTGCAATACCGCATCCACACCGCGAATGACCGCGCCCGCGGCGAGACGCGCGGCATCCAAAGAATATTCGTTCGTGTAGGTATCGGGATCGAGAAAACCGCCGCCGCGTTCAACAATTTGTGTAACGCGCGCGAGATGTTCGGGAGTATGCACTGCGAGAATTTGTTGATCGGTTGCGGGTTGAGGTTCCAGCGCGATGAGACGCGATAAAAGATTCGCGTCGGCGAGCGCGCGCATAATCGCGCGTAATCGTTCGGGCGATTCAGGATGATCGGCGGTTTGATGTTGCAGAAAAAGGGGCGAATACAAATAAGCGGTGGAAATAGATATCGCTCCGAGGAAATGCATGCAATGCGGAATGCAAATAAATTACCAAATTGTCGAATGGTGAATGAGCGTAACCGTGTCAGCTAGATATTGCAACTAAATTTTCCGTCTCAAGACATTGCGACTGATTTTGCGACGCAATGCCCGAACATCTCGATTAGTAATATCGAACGGAATGTCTTTCCACATACCACCCAACGCGAGCGGCGCGTTTGTATGGTGAGTCTGTAACGAATCTACGACCTCCGCTATTTTTGTCAAAGCATCGGGCGTCAGACTATCGAGTCCCTTATAAATTCGTTGTTTCGTTCGGGCGACATCGTTCATAGTATTTTTCCTTTGCATTTATTTTACGACTCTACTATATTCCTGTCAACAAAAATTTTCGCGCGTATTCGCCACACAACACCAACGGGATAGCCGAGCATTTTCGCGACATCGCCGATCACGCGCAGGATCGGCACCCACGCGAGCGCGCGAAATTTTTCCGCGCGCGCGTGCGGTTGCCACAACGAAAATAATCGCGTGTACGGTCTAAACGTGAACAAGAAAAATCCTAAAAGCAAAATTCCAAATCCAAAAACTGGCGCGCCCCACGTCAACGCAAGCGCAAGCGGCAGTGCGATCAAATAGGTGCTATAGCGAATGACATGGCGCACCAACCAGAGATTGGCTTTGCCGTCGCCGCGCGCATAGTGATAATACTGTTTGAAAAACGCGCGCACAGTCGCGCGCGGGCGAAAATAAACGATCGCGTTCGGCGCGAAAACAAACCGAAAATTTTTCTCGCGCAACGCGAAATCAAAAATCAAATCCTCGCAATAATCCAGCCATTCGGGATAACCGCCAACAATTTGCCACGCGTCTTTGCGAAACGCGACTGAGCGGCTGGAGGGCAAAAATTTTTCCGCGCGAATTTCCGCGCGCGCGGGAAGTGTCGTCGCCGCGAGCGCGGTTTCAAACGCGGTGTGCGGATCGGGCAAAAAAAATCCTGACACCACATCCGCGCCGCGCTCGAACGGCGCGACAATTTCCGCGAGCCAATTCGGTGCGAGCCGCACACCGGCATCGGTTGAACAAATAATGTCGCCGCGCGCGGCGCGAATCGCGAGATTGCGTCCACGCGAAATGTTTGCGCCATTTTCTTGGACGATGACGAGCGGCAATCGCGCGGTACAGTCGCGCAAAATTTTCAGCGTCGCATCGGTGGAACCGCCATCGCAAATTACAATTTCGTCCGGCGCGCGCGTCTGCGCGGCGATTGAATCGAGCAAGCGCGGGAGTGAGTCCGCTTCGTTCTTGAGCGTTAAGATAAGTGAAACGATCACGCGATTATTATATGTTGAATATTTTTTTGTCCAAAATCGCAAAGGATGATATACTCAGCTTGCATGGTTGCGACGCACGCTTTGACGTGCGTCGCAATTTTTAGATGGAGGCAAATTGCAAGTCGTATTAATTGGAATTTATTCGCTCGCGGCAATTGGTTTAGCGATCTATGGATTGAATTATTTTGTCACGGTTGCATTGTGGCGAAATCGGCGCGCGCAAATTCCGTCGCCCGCGCGCGTGGATTCTCCGCGCGTGACCGTGCAATTGCCGATTTACAACGAGCAGTATGTGGTGGAACGATTGATGGACGCGGCGGCGGCGTTGGAGTGGGATCGCGCGCGTTTGCAAATCCAAGTGTTGGATGATTCCGACGACATCACCTCCGCGCTCGCGCACACGCGCGCGGAATATCATCGCCGTCGCGGCATAGACATTCAAATCATTCGCCGCGCGGATCGCGCGGGATACAAAGCCGGCGCGCTCGCGGCAGGATTGGAAACGGCGCGCGGCGAATTTATCGCGGTGTTTGACGCGGATTTTGTTCCACCGAAAAATTTTCTGAACCAAACGTTGGCGCATTTTTCCGCGCAACCTAATTTGGGAATGGTGCAGACGCGCTGGAGTCATTTGAACGCGGATTATTCCGCGCTCACGCGCGCCCAAGCCATCGCGCTGGATGGACATTTTGTGATCGAGCAAAGCGCGCGCTCGGAAAATAATTTGCTGCTGAATTTCAACGGCTCGGGCGGCGTGTGGCGGCGCGCGTGCATTGAGGACGCGGGCGGCTGGCAAGCCGATACGTTGAGCGAGGATTTGGATTTGAGTTATCGCGCGCAGATGCGCGGCTGGAAATTTTTATTTCTGCCCGCTGTGACCGCGCCCGCGGAAATTCCGCCGCAAATTCACGCGTTCAAGCGCCAACAATTTCGCTGGGCAAAAGGTTCGACGCAATGTTTGATGAAACACGCGGCGCGTCTTGTCCGCGCGCGCGATTTATCGCGCGTAAAACGCGCGCAAGGCTTGTTGCATCTCTCCGGCTATTTGATGAATCCGTTGCTGCTCGTGGTGATTCTCGCGCTCGTGCCGATGTTGGCGTTAGGAATCCAACCGCCTGCGCCGTTGATATATTTTAGTTTAGCAACGCTCGGACCCGTGACGCTCTACGCGCTTTCGCAACGCGCGCTCTATCGCGATTGGCGCGCGCGCGTAATTTATTTGCCCGTTTTGATTTTGTTGGGAATTGGAATGGCGTGGAATAATTCGCTGGCGGTTGTGGAAGCGCTGACGCGCCAAAAAAATACGTTTCGGCGCACGCCGAAATTTCGCGTCGAGCGCGGCGCGGACGCGTGGGCGACCAAAGCGTACGCGTTGACGATCGGTTGGGAAGTGATGGGTGAATTAGGGTTGGGTTGTTACGCGCTCGTAGGTGGACTGTTACGCGCTCGTAGGTGGACTGCTCGCGTGGCAACACAATTTCCGGTGGGCAATCCCGTATTTATTTTTGTATGCGGCGGGATTTTTTTACACCGGATGTCTGAGCGTGGCGCATGGACGGTCCGGACGCAAGTCCCAAGTCACAAGTCTAAGGTCGCAGACCTCCATTCCTTTGTAACTTGTAACTTGCAGCTTGTCTACATTCGCGGTTTCATCGCGCGCGCAATCGCTTCGCGTTCTTCCACCGTCAAGGTGTGCGTGGATTGTCCGCCGACGATCAGTTTAGCATATACGCGCAAGTCGACGCGCGCGTGCAGCGCGCTAATCACCACGCCATCGGTGTGATCGTCCAAAATTGCGACGACAAAACTTTGATCGCCGCCTTTATCGGCGAACGGATTAAAGCGCACGACGCCAACGTGTTGAATTTGAAACGGCTGTTTGGTTTCCAGCGTTTGCACGCGTTGGAAAATCTGCGCGCGACGTGATCCACCAACACCGTCTCCAAATCCGCGCCCGCGCGTCCCATCATCAACGCGCGAAATGATCGCGCCAGACGACGATAACGAAATTCGGTAAGCACCGCCCACCCCAACAATAGCAAAATCAAAAACGCGATGATCAGGTTGTTGACTTCCATATCTGAATTGTATTGTATTGAATTTAGCGAAACGGGTCAAGAAAAGTGGACGCGGATACACGCGGTAAAAACGGATTAACAACTACTGTCTACTGTTTACTGTCTACTGATTATGCGCCTACTCCTCGCAACGAATAATCGCGGCAAGCAAAAAGAATATCGCGATCTGCTCGCGGATTTGCAATTTGAATTGGTCACACTGGATGACGTTGGCGTTCACGAAGTAGAAGAAACCGGCGCGACGTTTGCGGAAAACGCGCGGCTGAAAGCGCAAACGTACGCGCGCCAAACTAATTTGCTCACGCTGGCGGACGATTCGGGATTGCAAGTGAACGCGTTGAACGGCGAGCCGGGCGTACGATCAAAACGCTACGCGGGCGATCACGCGACCGACGCGGAACGCATCGCGTTCTTGCTGAATAAATTGCGCGATGTGCCGCGCACAAAACGCGCCGCGCGCTTTACCTGCGCGATTGCGATTGCCGCGCCGGATGGAAAATTGTGGGAAACGCAAGGAACGTGCGAGGGCGAAATTATTTTCGCGCCGCGCGGCGCGAACGGTTTTGGTTACGATCCAATTTTTCTTTTTCCCACGCGCGGCTTGAC
>JACQEA010000148.1 GCA_016200825.1 Chloroflexota bacterium
TTGAATGTGACGAATGATCTCGCGGTCGGGTTGCGAATTCCATTTCACGCGGCTGAAGAAATAAAAATCATCCATGGGCGAATGGATGTGAACACGATCACGGATGAAGAAATGTTGGATGTCGCGGCGTTCGGCGAAGAAGGCCATCGTCCCATTGCGCGGAAGTTGATGGCGGAAATTATTCACGCGCGGATAGAAGAAATTTTGCAGTTGATTCTTGCCGAGATCAAACGCACCGGCTACGAAAAAATGTTGCCCGCCGGAGTCGTGTTATGCGGAGGGACGGCAGAATTGCCGGGTTTGCGCGCGATCGCGCGGGATGTTTTCCAAATGCCGGTGCGGATTGGGATGCCGAGCGCGATGGAAGGTTTTGTGGATCGCGTTTCTTCTCCGGCCTTTGCGACCGCGATTGGTTTATTGTTGTGGGGATTTGAAAATGGATCGGTCGCTGAAAATGGAATCACGCGCAGCAAACGTGAAAATCCAAGCCCATTAGCGGGAGTGCTCGGATGGGCTAAACGGGCATTTTTGCCTGGATAATTTGAATGGCGTACGGATCAATATGGGTATTGACAGAACAACAGGGATAGCATAAAATACGCGCATTCTCCAAGATATAGTAGGCATGTTTGAAGAAGACGCTATATTTAGAGAATGCAACGGTGCTAACTCTGAATGGGGCTCGACGTAACAGCAGAGAGCGGATTGGCACACTGCAAGGAGGATTGACGATGCAGTCAGAAAATTTTGTCCGCGATAATCCGGCGGAAATTAAAGTTGTTGGTGTTGGCGGTGGTGGCACGAACGCAGTGAATCGAATGATCATGGAAGGAATTCGCGGCGTTAATTTTGTCGCGATCAACACGGATGCGCAAGCGCTGGCGCACGCCAAGCCGTCACAAAAAATTCGGATTGGCGATAAAATAACGCGCGGACTTGGCGCGGGCGGCGATCCGGCTATGGGTGAAAGAGCCGCGGAAGAATCCAGTGATAATCTGCGCAAACTGCTGGCCGGAACCGATATGATCTTCATCACCGCGGGAATGGGTGGCGGGACCGGAACCGGCGCGGCGCCAATTATCGCGCGCATCGCGAAGGAAGTTGGATCGCTTGTCATTGGCGTCATCACCAAACCATTCGCGTTCGAGGGAACACGCCGACGAACGGTGGCGGATGAAGGACTCAACAAACTCAAAGAGCATGTTGATACGCTGATTGTGATTCCAAATGATCGCTTGCTCGAAATGGTGGACGACAAAGTTTCTCTGCAAGACGCGTTTCGCACTGCCGATGATGTCTTGCGGCAAGGCATTCAAGGCATCAGCGAATTGATTACCGTCCATGGTTTGATCAATCTCGATTTTGCCGATGTCAAAGCGATTATGGGCGCGGGTGGCGCGGCGTTGATGGCAATCGGCCGCGCGTCCGGCGAAAATCGCGCGGTGCATGCCGCGGAAGCCGCGATCAAAAGTCCATTACTCGATCTCAGTATTCACGGCGCGCGCGGTGTACTTTTTAATGTGACCGGCGGCGAAAATTTGACTCTGCACGAAGTGTACGACTCGGCCGGTGTGATTCGCGCAGTTGCGGATCCGGATGTGAACCTGATTTTTGGCGCGGTCATCAATCCGGACATGAAAGACGAAATTCAAATTACGGTGATTGCGACGGGTTTTTCCGCGAATGGTAAACGCCAAGTTGGCGGCGGGCAAGCGGTGGGAAATGTGCTCGCGGCACCGGGCAAAAAGACAATTGAATTTCCGGTGCGCACATTTGATACGCCAGAAGATTTGGATATTCCCGCGTTTTTGCGCAAACGTGTTGCGAACTAACTTGCGTTTTCAAAGATCGCCACCTTAATTTTTCTATCCGAAAACGAAAATTTAAGGTGAACGGCTTGCCTTTGCGAAACGGATATGATAGACTGCGCGGGCGCGCGGAGCGAGGTTGCACATGATCCGTAATTTAAACGGTGAGGGTTTGAGTTGCTTTTCATTTTGCATCTCAAACCCTCTTTTGCGCCGCGACGCGTGAGCGTTCCATTTGGAGACGAGCCATGAAATGCCCATTTTGCGGAAAAGATGCCAACAAAGTAATTGACACGCGCGAATCGGAAGAGACGATTCGCCGCCGCCGCGAATGTTTGAATTGCAAGCGCCGGTTCACGACGTACGAACGAATCGCGCAGACGGGACTCATGGTCATCAAGCAAGATGCGCGCCGCGAAACATTTGACCGACAAAAACTTTTGGGCGGGATTGTCAAAGCGTGCGCCAAACGCCCCGTGTCAATGGAAGCGATTGAGGCGACGGTGGATCAGATCGAATTGGATTTGCATACGCTGGGTAAATCCGAAATTGATTCGCAAAAGATTGGGCAGATGCTGATGGAAAAATTACGCGTGTTGGATGACGTCGCGTATGTTCGGTTCGCGTCGGTTTATCGGCGTTTTGCCGATCTCGATTCGCTGGCGTCCGAAATTCAACGCTTGAAAGAAAAAAAACAACGCGAAGTCGAAGAACGTTTACAAACCAAGCTCGGAATCTAATTCGCGGCACGCCCGTTCGCGCTTGATCTTCCTGATTGAGGAAGGAAATCATTCTGCGAAAAGAACCAAGGCGCGCCGCATTTTTTTTGAAATCAATCTCGAGGAGGAGAAACATGGTGGATCGGCTGGAAACTCGCGCGTCGGTTGGAATGCAAAATCCAAAGCGCAAACCGATTTCCATGACGCCGAATGCGCGCACGGTTTTGGAAAAACGTTACCTTCGCCGCGGCGAAGACGGTAAACCAATCGAAACGCCGGAAGAAATGTTCGAACGCGTTGCGCGCACGATCGCTGAGCCAGAGACGCGTTATGGCGGCGATCCTTCCGCCATCACCGAACAATTCTATTCCCTCTTAACCGATCTGCGATTCTTCCCCAATTCACCAACTTTTACTGGCGCGGGCACACCCCTCGGACAACTTGCCGCGTGTTTTGTGTTGCCCATTTCGGATGATATGGGACGCGATTCGAGCGGAATTTTTTCTACGTTGCGCGCGGCGGCGCTGATTCAACAAACCGGCGGCGGCAACGGTTTTTCGTTTTCGCACCTACGCCCGCGCGGCGATCACGTTCACGCGAGCGCGGGCATCGCGACCGGTCCCGTAGGATTTTTGCGCGTGTACGATACGGCGTTCGGCGAAATCGCGCAAGGCGGCACACGACGCGGCGCGAATATGGCGGTGTTGCGTGTGGATCATCCGGACATTTTGGAATTTATTCATTGTAAATCGGTTGAAGGACAGATCAGCAACTTTAATGTTTCGGTTGGCGTCACGGACGCGTTCATGCGCGCGGTGGAAGATGATACGAATTTTGATTTGATCAATCCGCGCGATGGCAAGCCAGTGCGCGCGGTGCGCGCGCGCAGTGTATTTGACGAGATTGTGAAATTCGCGCATCACAATGGCGAGCCGGGGATGTTGTTTCTGGACGCGGCGAATCGCACGAATCCGGTTCCGCACTTGTACGAATTAGAGGCCACAAATCCGTGTGGTGAACAGTATTTAGGTCCGTACGAAAACTGTTGTCTCGGTTCGATCAATTTAGCACAACACGTCACGCGCGATAATAAAATTGATTGGCAAAAACTACGCGCCTCCACCGAACTCTCGACGCGTTTTTTGGATAATGTCGTAGACGCGAATAAATATGTCCCCGCCGTTCCCGAATTATCCGACGCCGCGTCGCGCGCGCGACGCATCGGTCTCGGCATTATGGGTTTAGGCGATTTGATGTATCGGCTTGAAGTGCGGTACGGTTCGCGCGCAGGCGAAGAACTAGCCGGACAAGTTATGGAATTTGTGCGCTATCACGCGATGAAAACAAGTATCGAACTGGCGCGCGAGCGCGGCGCTTTTCCGGCAATCGCAGGATCAATTTACGATCCCGCAAATTTGAAATGGACGCCGCCACAACCAATCGAACCTTTTACGCGCGAGTGGGCGCGTCCGCGTTTGGATTGGAATGAAATTGTTGTCGGAATTAAAAAGCATGGCATTCGCAATGCCGCGCAAACAACCATCGCGCCGACCGGCACCATCGCGACGGTCGCGGGCGTTGAATCGTACGGGTGCGAGCCGGTGTTTGCGCTCGCGTACACGCGGCATATGAACGATAACGGCGCGGATCACGCGCTCGATTATTTCAGTCCGCTCTTTGAGCGCGCGTTGTTGGACGCGGGGTTAGATGAAACCATGCGGCAAAAAATTCTCGCGCGTGTGATTCTCAACGGCTCGTGCCAAGATAGCGAACTCGTTCCGCAAAAAATCCGCGATCCATTTGTTGTCGCGAGTGATATTACGCCGACCGAACATGTGCGCATGCAAGCGGCACTGCAAGCGTTTGTGGACAACTCGCTTTCTAAAACAATTAATTTTCCAGAAACCGCGACGATTGAAGATGTCGAGCACGCGTATTTTCTGGCGTGGAAGTTGGGATGCAAAGGAATTACCGTATACGTCGCGGGGACGCGCGAAAAAGTTGTGCTGGAAACTAAAGAGACCGCGCAAAAGAAAAGTCAACAGTCCCACAGGGATGCTTCGCAATCAACCGTTAGCCGTCAACAGTTTGTCGTCGCGCAGAAAAAACCGCGCGACCATTCGCTCATCGGCAAGACGTACAAAATTGCGACGCCGCTGGGAACTGCGTACGTGACCGTGAATCACAACGGCGACAACGAACCGTTTGAAGTGTTTTGCAATATTGGCAAAGCCGGTTCGGATACCGCGGCGGTGAGTGAAGCGATTGGCAGAATGATTTCGCTCGCGTTGCGTTTGCCGTCGCCGCTATCGCCGACGGAACGTTTGGAGCAAGTGGTTGAGCAATTAAGCGAAATTGGCGGCGGGCGCGCGTTGGGCTTGGGTCCGCATCGCGTGCGTTCATTGCCGGATGGAATCGCGCAAGTGTTAGCGGAAGAATTAGGCAATTCGCTTGACGTTCGCGCAGACGCGGAACAAATCGCGCCGGAAGAAAAATTGCGCGCGACGCCGATTGGCGATTTGTGTCCAGAGTGCGGACACGCGGCGTTGGTGAATGAAGAAGGTTGCAAAAAATGTTATGCGTGTGGGCATAGTGAATGCTAGAGACAGTCGTCAGTAATCAGTAAACAGTAATCAGTAGACAGTGATCAGTAATCAGTAAAAAGTAAATGGTGGCGAGTGACGCGAGTTGCTCGCCCTTTTTTCTCTGTGACCTCTGTCTTCTCGGTACTGAGATTTTTATTTGCTTAATTTTTTACAGTCTGCTATAATCCAAATTGCAAATCGGGACGCAGTGTTGAACAAAAGAGAAGATGGTTACGCCGCTTTTACCGTCTGTAGAATTCGCGTATCTGATTGGAGTGATTGCTGGTGATGGTTGCATCACTCGCGCAGGAAGAGTGTTCAAGCTAGAAATTTCTTGTGATG
The DNA here is from genome assembly GCA_016200825.1 of Chloroflexota bacterium. Classification (GTDB taxonomy): domain Bacteria; phylum Chloroflexota; class Anaerolineae; order UBA4142; family UBA4142; genus JACQEA01. The sequence goes on from JACQEA010000148.1 coordinate 5,455, forward strand.
CCGCGTATCCCGAACTGATTACAACTTTCCAGAATTTGGTTGAGAAGTTGACAGGTCTTCGAGTTGGCGTCTATAAAGTGAAAAGGAAAAATTGTTTTAGAGTAGTTGCCAATTCCGCGACTCTGCCGACTTTATTGGGCTTGCCGCCCGGAGCCAAGTCAAAAAACGGATTTGCAATCCCAGATTGGATTTTCGAAAGCGTTGATTGTGTCAAGGCTTTTGCCAAAGGGCTAATTGAAACAGATGGGACTGTGGCAAGAGTGCACAGACATGGCGGTTGGTACTGGCACGTACATTTCAGCGCGTCGAACGCTGTCATCATGTCAAGTTTTTTGAGGGCAACAGAGATTCTAGGTTACACATTTCAAGTTAATGGCCCCAAGGCATATCTATCGAATACGCCTCTCACCAAACAATTGATTGCAGACCTTGGTATCACAAAGCTTAAGGCGTACGTCTATCCTTAACGGGGAGTAGCTCAGCTCGGCTAGAGCGCTTGTATGGGGTACAAGAGGTCGGAGGTTCAAATCCTCTCTCCCCGACTCATTCAGAAAAATTTCAGCGCCGCAACAGTGCGTTTCATCAGGGCGTTCTTTGCAAAATGGTCGAGGCGCAACACCTCGACCATTGTTTTGTCAAAAAAAAATTCGATGACGCAAATGGACAATGCCGTCCGGAGCGATGTGCCGCTCCTGAATTCAACTCACGTTTCGCTCGACGCGATTGCGCGTGTTCTTCCTCTGCTCGCGGATATCAATCGGGCGGATATATTGATCTGCGAGACACGCGACGCGGAAACTGCGCGCGTCGTCGCGCACGCGCGCCCACATTCGATTGCCCCCGTTTATCGGCACGCGCTTGTTGGTCAGTTGGTGACGCGCGAAGAATCCGTGTCGCTTTTTCGCGCGATGACGGACCGCCAATACGCGCGCGGCTTGCACGAAACGGTGCGCGATAAACCGGCGAACGGCGAAGGCCCGCTTGCGCCCACCGTGCAAGAAGCATATCCAATTGAAAACGGTGAAGGTAAAATCATCGGCGCGTTATTGATCGAAACGAATTTGCTGGAGAGCGAGCGATTGCGTCGGCGCAGTGAAGTGTTTCAACGCATGTTGAGCGCGTTGCAATTAATGGCATTGCGCGGCGAGCCGCAACACGCGGAAACGTTGACGGCCTTCGGCGAGTACGATGGAATCATCATCGTGGATGCGGATCGCGTGATTCGGTATATGAGCGGCATCGCGACTAACTTGTATCGCAACATCGGTTTCGGCGAGACGCTCATCGGAAAACATTTAGAGTATCTCGAACTCAAGGACGATGAGCTGGTGCATCACGCGATGGAAATGCGCGCGTGTATGCAAGTTGAATTAGAAGAACGCGGGCGGACGTGGATCAAACAAGTCGTGCCGCTCACGCGCGCGGCGCGCGCGGTGTGGTTAGGTCCTGCGCGCGCGCATCTGGTCGGCGCGATGATCCTGATTCATGACGACACGGAATCGCGTCAGCGCGCGCGTGAACTGGCGATCAAGACGACGATGATCAAAGAAATGCATCATCGCGTCAAGAACGATTTGCAAACCGTTGCCTCGCTCTTGCGGATGCAATCGCGGCAAATGCAAACGACCGAAGCCAAAACCGCGCTCGGCGAAGCGACGAATCGCATTTTGAGCGTCGCGCACATTCACGAATTTTTGTCGTTGCAAGATTCGAGTGTGATCAACATTCGCGAACTCGCGCAAAAAATTTTGCAACAACGCGAGGCGAGTGTGTTGGAACCTGCCGCGCGCATTTCGCTCAGTGTGTCGGGTCCAAATATTTATTTGTCCGCGCGCCAAGCCACCTCGTGCGCGTTGGTGATCAACGAACTGTTGCAAAACGCGCTCGAGCATGGATACGACGCGCGCGCGGGCGGCGGTTCGATCGCGTTAACGTTTCAAGATTTCGGCGACGCGGTCGGTTTGAGCGTGCATGACGACGGTTACGCGCTGCCGGAAAATTTCAAGTTGCAAGACATTCACTCGTTAGGATTGCGAATTGTGCAAATGTTGGTGACGGAAGATCTCAAAGGTCAATTTGAATTGCAAAGCGATCACGGCGTTACGGCGCTCGTGCGCTTTCCGAAAATTCCATTAGGAGGAGAAGACGCGTGGAAAGAACTCGAGTAATCATCGCGGACGACGAGTCTGTGATTCGCGCGGATTTGCGCGAGATGTTGACGAATCTCGGTTATCTAGTGGTCGGCGAAGTGGGGGATGGTCAGAGCGCGATCAATCTCGCGCGCGAACTGAAACCCGAAGTCGTGATTATGGATATCAAAATGCCGAACATGGATGGCATTCAAGCCGCGCAAGTTCTCACCCAAGAAAAAATCGCGCCGGTGCTTTTGCTCACCGCGTTTAGTCAGCGCGATTTAGTCGAGCGCGCAAAAGAGGCGGGCGTGGTTGGGTATTTGATCAAACCATTTCGCGAACAAGAAATTTCGCCCGCGATTGATATCGCGCTCGCGCGCTTTCAGGAATTTCGCGAGATGGAAAAGCAAGTGGGCGATTTGAAAGAAACGCTCGAGACGCGCAAGTTGGTGGATCGCGCCAAAGGAATTTTGATGGACACGCAAGGGCTGACCGAAGCGGAAGCGTTTCGCAAGATTCAAAAGATGAGCATGAACAATCGCAAGCCGATGAAAGAAGTTGCGGAGGCGATTATTTTGGCGCAAGAAGCGAAAGGATGAATTTTTCGGGACGAGAGAGAAAGGAGAATTTCGAATGAGCAAGATAAAATTCTTTGCCTTGTCTCGATATGTTGAGGCAGGGCTTCAACACGCTGAGTACGCGCGCGATGAGAATGGAGCGGTCGTTGCGCAAGTTCCAAATGCTGATGGATTCTATGCACAAGGTGAATCGTTTGAAGAGGCGCGCGAAAATCTCCGCGAGGTGATCGAAGGCAACGTGATGCTGGCGTTGCAACTGGGTTGGACCATTCCCGCGATTGAAGGTATTACCATCGAGGAACGCGATGTCCAAAATCTCGCCGCTTAAATCGGATGAGGTGATTCGGCGATTACGAAAACTGGGTTTTGAAGGTCCAATTGCTGGCGGCAAACACATGCGGATGATTCATCCAAACAAGAGGCAAATCGTTCCAATTCCCACGCATAAAGGCAAAGATGTTGGCGTGGGATTGATTCGCGCAATTTTGCGCCAAGTGGAGGTGACGCCTGAGGAATGGAATAATCTTTAGGAGTAATTTACGAAACCGATTATTTTGGCGCAAGAAGCGAAAGGATAAATTGAAGGTAGAAGATTGAGATCACTTTTAAACAAACGAAGGGATTTCTCAAGGAATTTTCCGAGGACATTTACGAACGAGTGGACGAGCGGGGCGATTTACTCGGTTATGCAATTCTCAACGTGAGTCGTCACGAGCGGCGCGCGTTGGCAATTCCTTTGGAAGTTCAGCGGCTGGCGGTCTGAGCGATTGTTGGGCAAGCCCGTTTGTGGCGGCGAAGTTCACCGCAGAACGCCACTGCATACGCGTCCGCAAATTTTGCGTCGAATGGTTTGACTTTTCAGCAGGGGCAGATGATAATATTAGAAGAGTCATGTAGTTTTTGGAAAGCAGGTGAGGACAATGGAACAGATTCTCGCGCAGAAAGTTTATTCGGAACTACATCGCATCAAAGAAACTCTTTGGCGGATTCAGCAGGAGATCGAGAGACTAATTCTACTCGTGGTTTCCGACACGACGAGATTGAAATTGGAAGATTTCATGGCGATCGTCGCTTTGGGAGCGAGCGGAGTAAAGGACGTGTCAGAAAAACACGATCGTTATGTCGGAGAGGCGATTGCGCATGAACATCTTCGTAGACGCGGTCAGTTTTGCCGTGATGGAACGGCTTGAAATCTCGACCGCGTTTTCTTTCGACGCGCATTTTCGAGTGTATCGTTTCAGCGGAGAAAAAGGATCAGGGATTGCTTTGGTTCCGTGATCGCGCGACAATGCAAATCAGCGCGCCCGCAAATCTTGCCCGCGCAGTTGACTTGCCGAAACATCGCGGCTATAATCCGCTCAATTTCAATCCAAAGGAGGATTCAGAAATGAAAAAAATGAATTACGCGCACCCCGCACCCCGCACCCCGCACTAGCATTCCTTGCCGCGTTGCTTCTCTTGCTGGGCGCGCCGCAGCAATCCCGAGTTTCCGCCGCGCCGCTCTTTGACACTCAAGGTCCCAAATATGCTGGGACGGCGACGAGCGCAACGTGGACTAATCCCAGCAACGCGACTGGCGTGGAAAATAACGTCTGTGCATCAACCAGTGGTGACAATGAAAATATAGACCTGACCAATTTCTCATTCAGCATCCCGGCGGGCAGTACGATTACCGGCATTCGCGTCGAACCAAAATCCGCGTTCGGTGTCGTCGGTTTTGAGAATCTGACTGCCACGCTCTTAAAGAGCGGAACGCCCGCAGGCTCATCCAAGACTTATGCAGCGATTGGTGGAGGCTGCGCTCAAACCACCTTCACATCCTTGGGCGGCGCTGGAGACACGTGGGGCGCGTCCTGGACCGCGAGTGATATCAATGCAACCAATTTCGGGGTGAGAATCAACAGTAGTGCATCGGGCGGCGGTCAGAAATTCCTCGACGCGGTGCGAATCACGGTGTTTTATGATCCGACAACACCCACAAATGTTCCAGAGGCGGACACGTTGTTGTTATTCGGCGGCGGCTTGGGCGGACTGGCAACATGGTTGGGTTGGCAGAAAAGTAAATTGCGCGCTCGACAAAAGAAAAATTAACCACGAAGGACACGAAGGACACAAAGATAAAAAATTTTTCTTCTGAACAAGAGGTACAATTGTCATTCTGAGCGAAGCGAAGAATCTCGCGAGAAACTTGATCTTTCAAAGTACTTCGAGATTCTTCGGTCGCTTCGCTCCCTCAGAATGACAGGGTAGCAACTTGCGTTAATTAGGATTGAATTGCAAGCAAGCTCGGATTATGCCTAGCAAGATTTTTCACGAGCAACTCGCGGCGAATGCTTCGCCCCTACGCGATACCGCATGAATTCCAAATCTTTTCGTCCCATCCACGCGCGCTGGCGCGCGTTTTTTTTCATCGCGGCGCTTTTTGTTTTTCTTCCCACCTGGCTCTGGCTTTTCGACGCGTGGCAAAGCGATCCGTACTATTCGCACGGACCGCTCGTCGTGCTCGTCTCGCTCTATTTTTTCTGGACGCGCCGCCGCGTCATTGCGAGGACTGCGAGCGAAGCGAAGCAGGACGAAGCAATCCCCAAGTTGAAAGTAGGAGATTGCTTCGCCTCTGCGAGGCTCGCAATGACGTCGAATAATTTCGGTTTCGCATTACTCGCGATTGCGCTCGCTCTCCATCTCTACGCGATCACTTGGCGCGCGTATTATATTTCCGCGCTGATGATTCCGCTCGCGCTCTTGGGCTTGCTCGTCGTCCTGTACGGTGCGCGCGTCGCGAAAAATTTTTTGTTCCCACTCGCGTTTCTCGTTTTGATGGTGCCGCTTCCGCTCGCGGAACAAATCGGTCCGGTGTTAGAAGGCTGGACCGCATCGAGCGCGACCGCGCTCGCGCAAATGTTGGGCGTGCCCGCGACCAATAATGGATCGCAAGTTTTTCTCGCCAATTCCACGTTCACGGTTGGGATTCCGTGCGGCGGTTTGCGCTCACTCATCGCGATCATCACGTTGACGACGCTCTTTGCGTACATCATGCAGGGCGCGGCGTGGGCGCGCGGCGCGATTTTTTTCGCGGCAATCCCCATCGCGCTCGCGGCAAATACGTTACGTATCGCACTTTTATTTTTTGTTGCGCAACGGTGGGGCGCGGATGCCGGCTTGACGTTTTTTGATTCGTAGTCGGGCTCAGTTTTGTTTTTCGCCGCGTTTGCGATGCTTCTTCTCGCTACCAAAGCAATTGGACTCCGGCGCGTCCGCTGGCAAGTGGTGCTGCCGGAATGATTTCATTTCGATCCGTTGCCCTCTTCGCGATGCTTTTCGTCGCCGCCATTGCGACCGTGATCATCAACGCGCGTCCCGTGCCGCCGGTTCCAAAGCCGAACGCGGTTGCTACTTGGACGCCGTTGAATTCGTACTTGATTGATGTTGCCGGTTGGTACGAAATTACGCCCAACGAAAGCGCGGTGTTCAGTCCATTCGACTTGAGCATAGAAGGATTAAAATCTTTGCCGGCAACCGTCGGCAGTTGGCGCGGTGAACCATACGATATGGGACCGGCGATAGATCAGTGGTTTGAAAATCCCGATCTCGCGCTCTCGAATTTTTATCGCGATGATCGCGGACATCAGGCGTGGCTGTCAGTGTTCGGCTCGCGCGGGCGCAAGAGTTACGTTTTATTCGAG
>JACQEA010000149.1 GCA_016200825.1 Chloroflexota bacterium
AATACGCGACAAAAATTCCGCCGAGTCCCACAAAAACCGATGCGCCAATCAGAAACCATTCGAGCGCGGGCGCGATTGCCGCGGGCGATTCGCCAAAGACGGGCGCGAAAAATTCTTCGAGCCAATTGACGCCGAGGACGCGCGGGAGTCCGACGAATCCGCCAATGATGGAAAGAATCGCGAGCAGAATAAGTGGCGCGATCATGACGAAAGGTGATTCGTGGGGGAAGGGGGACGGTTGACGGTGGACGGTGGACGAAGGACTTGCATTGTCCATCGTCCGTCGTCCGTCGTCCGTCGTCAGAATTTCTTCGCGCATTTTCATCGGCACTTTGGTTGAACTTTCCGCCCAACGCGGCGCGCCGTGAAACGTGAGAAAAATCGCGCGGAAAATGTAGAACGCGGTCAAGCCGGCGGTGACCAGACCAATCGCCCACAAAAAATAATTTCCCGATTCAAACGCGCGCGCGAGAATTTCGTCTTTGCTGAAAAATCCCGCGAAGAACGGAAAGCCCGCGAGCGCGAGCGCGCCGATGAGAAATGTCGCGTACGTCCAGCGCATTTTATCGCGCAAGCCGCCGAGATAACGCATGTCAATCACATCGCGCATCGCGTGCATCACGCTGCCCGCGCCGAGAAAGAGCAGCGCTTTGAAAAACGCGTGCGTCATCAAATGAAAAATTCCCGCGCCGTACGCCGAAACGCCGACGCCGAGAAACATATAGCCGAGTTGTGAAATCGTCGAGTACGCGAGCACGCGTTTCAAATCCACTTGCGTCAGCGCGATCGTCGCCGCGAAGAGCGCGGTGAGCGCGCCGATCATCGCGACGAGTTCGGATGTGAAGGGCGCGAGCAAAAAGAGCGCGTGTGATCGCGCAATCATATAGACGCCCGCGGTCACCATCGTCGCCGCGTGAATCAGCGCGGAGACGGGCGTCGGACCTTCCATCGCGTCGGGAAGCCAAATATGAAGCGGGAATTGCGCGGATTTTCCAATCGCGCCCGCGAAAAGTAAGAGCGTGATGACGGTAATGAGTGATTGAGAAACTTGCGGCGCGCGCGCGAACACATCGGAATAATTCAGCGTGCCGAAGGTGAGGAAAATGAGAATGACGCCGAGACCGAAACCAAAATCGCCGATGCGCGTCGTGATGAATGCTTTCTTGCCCGCCGCCGCGGCTTGCGGTTTATGAAACCAAAACGAAATCAAAAGATACGAACACAAGCCGACGAGTTCCCAGCCGACGTACATCAGCAAATAATTATTCGCGAGAACGAGGACGAGCATCGAAAAAATAAAAAGGTTGAGGTACGTAAAAAATCGTCCGTAGCCATCGTCGTGCGCCATATAGCCGATTGAATAAATGTGAGTGAGAAAGCCAACGCCCGTGACGACGAGAAGCATCAGCGCGGTCAACGAATCAAAGAGGAAAGCGATATTCACTTGGAAATCGCCAACAAAGAGGAACGAATAGACGAATACGTTGATGACGCGATGATTCTCATCCGCGTTTAGCAATGTGACGAATGACAAAATGGAAATGACAAATGACAAACCAACCGACGCGCACGCGATTAGACTCACGACCGCGCGCGGCAGTTTACGCGAGAAAATTGCGTTGATGATTGCGCCCACAAGCGGAAGCGTGGGGATGAGGGGGAGATAGGGGGTCATTTTAATCGCAATAATTCTATGAAATTCATTATTAACCAGTTGAGTTGCTAATATTCAATGGACCGAAGGCGGCGAGCTTTTCTTGGATTTCTTTCCAAACTAATGTCGTCTCAATTCCGCTTCCGTTGATTCCAACGGTGTGAAGTTCTCTAACTGGGAATTCATTGAGCAACCTCAATGTTGCTAAAGGAGGAGAAATGCCCAGAGACATTACTCTGAGCATTATGTCGGAATAGGACTCGCAAAAATCAAGAATGAGTCCTCTGTCAAAATTTGGGTCAAACTTGTACTTCATGCCGCTAGTGGCTTGCTCAAGATTCAGGAAACACATGACCGAAGCTGCTGCTGGATGTGTAACTTCACACAGCTCATGATAACATTCCGCAATCTGCTTATCTGGTGTGAAAACAAGTGATTCAAGATAATCTTTTGTTCTTTTTGCTCGGTGAGACTCGGGTGCCGTTGTACCTTTGCTAATTTCTCGCGCATGAGTGAAATGGATAAGTTGCTCTTCGAGATGTGGTGCCAAAATCATTTGATTCAAATTTCCTACTACCGCCTGACTAATGACAGTGTGAGCTTGGGCAAGTTCAGCCGTTATGAATTGAAACGCATCGAAGGTATCGGCAGCAGATTCTAAAAACCCTCTAAAGCATCCCATAAAAGCATGATAGTTATCGTGTTCCTTTTCCAACAAGATTCCATCAATCCACCGATGGCTTCGAACAAGGCTGGACGCTGCGCTCAAATGTGCCCGATAAAGAATTTCCAACCAATAGATTTGAAGTCCTTTGCGAATATCTTTTGAAAGTATTTTTCCAAATTCATCTTCCAGGAAAAAATTGTAGCGATATGTTCCTAGTTTTCTGACCACCTTTTGCAAAACTGGGATGAAAGATGAAGCGTCCTTTCCGAATACAGTTAGTGCTGATTCAATTTTCATGGTTGGTAGGCTCTCGGTCTTAAAACAGTAGCATCAATTAGTATGGATTCGCTCGCTCAATTGACGCCGAGCGATAAATAGCACGGCTCAAGTTCCCTTGAACAAAGTCAACCCAGCAAGTTTCATGTACTGCCTCAATGTGCCCAAGGAATCATGAATCTCCGCAATTTTGTAATCCAATGGAAGAACTTGGTCGGGGAAATTCCTACTTTTCTTTAGTTTCCTTGGTAAAGGCAACAATGCGCGCCCGCCATCAACGGAGACCAGAACGAACTTTCTCACGAGCGTAGACCCAAAATACAAATTACACCAATAACCTGTTGCATGAGGATCTGGGAATCTATTTGCCCAAGGTTCAACAAAATCTTCGGCTTGGATTCCATCTCCCTCGTATCTAATTTCAAATCTCAAATTCGTATCTTTCTTATACGACACAATTGTCACCCAATTATCGGATACGCTATTCCAATCGTTCTTTGGGTCTGAACTCATTATTATTCTTTCTATGTTTTCCCAACTTGAGTCTTTCAGAAGATTCCCAACTTGGGGTGTTGCTTGCTTTCTTTTTCTCTGGCGATACTCCTTAATTTTGTCCCAGAAGTACCATAAAGCAGATATCCCACCAACCAATGTTGCAACGGCCAATATTATTTCCATATTCGTTCAGATACTCTGGTAACTTTCCTCTTCTATTACCCTTATACTCTCAAAATCGACCTAAACTTGTACACCTCATCGCTTGGACGCCATTTGCTGAAACGAACGGCTATCATGCGTTCTGCAAACTCGCTCTGCGGGTTTCGCGCGCACTCGCCGACCGATTTATCGGATGGCGACGTAAATTTTTTCATTCGTGTTTATTCGTGTCCATTCGTGGACAAATTATCCCTTCAAACTATTCGCCTCATCCACATTCACCGTCGCACGCGCGCGGAAAAGCGCGACGATGAGCGCGAGTCCAATCGCGACCTCTGCCGCCGCGACGGTCAGCACCAAAAACACAAATACTTGTCCATCAAGATTGTTCGAGTAACGCGAGAACGCGACGAACGTCAGATTCACCGCGTTCAGCATTAGCTCGATGCTCATAAACAGAATCAGCGGATTGCGGCGGATCAGCACGCCGATCGCGCCGATGGAAAAAAGAATCGCGGAGAGAATGAGAAAGTGGTTGACCGTCATTTTGAAAGTCTTGTAGTCACATAGTCCGATAGTCGCCTAGTCTTTGACCAGCTGACCATCCGACTATTCGACTCTCGGACTATCTCTTTTTCGCCAGCACAATCACTCCGACCATCGCGACTAGCAACAACAGCGACGTGATTTCAAACGGCAAAAGAAAATCGGTGAACAATAATTTTCCAATCGCGTACACATCGCCGCTGGTTGTCGCGATTGAAGTACTCGCGGGCAACGCGGCACCAGCGAGAACGATGACGAGTTGCAGGACGAGCGCGCCGCCGAAAATAATCGCGAGCGCGCGTTGAAAACGCAAAACGCCCGCGGAAAACGCAAAACGCCCGCGCCGCTTTCGGGTTCGGGCGCGAGGAGCATGATGACGAACAAAAATAAAATTAAAATCGCGCCCGCGTAAATCATCACTTGCGCGGCGGCGATGAACGACGCGTTCAACAACACATACATCGCGGCAAGACAAACAAAAACAACCGCGAGCGACAGCGCGCTATGCACGGGATTGCGCAACGCGATTACGCCGAGCGCGGCGAGTATCGCGAGTGTGGCAAAAATGTAGAAGACGATGAGTTCCATGATTGAAATAATGTGACGGGTGACAAGTGTGAAGTGGCAAGAGAAGTTTCACGTCACTTGTCACACGTCACTCGTCACTTACGAAGTTCGCGCACCTTCGCCGCGATCTCGTTGTAATGATTTACTTCGTGGCTATAAATGACGAC
>JACQEA010000164.1 GCA_016200825.1 Chloroflexota bacterium
CGGCGCGCGGGTGATCGTTTTCAACCAACCGGAATGCGCGGGCGTTCCAAATCGCTGCACGAATTTATGATTGACGAAAAAATTCCGCGCGCGTGGCGCGACCGCGTGCCGCTGTTGATCGTGAACGATGAAATCGCGTGGGTGTGCGGCTGGCGCGTGGATGAACGCGCGCGCGCGCCGGAACACGCGCCAGAAATTTGGCGCGTGACGTTCAGGAAAAAATGAAAACACCGTCGCGGCTCGCGCGCGGCTCGGCGTTGCGCGGGTACTTGATCGTCTTGAGTGGAACTTTATTCTGGTCGCAAACCGGCATCTTTATCAAAATTTTGCTGACGCGTTACGAAATGGAGCCGCTCAGTCTCGCGTTTTGGCGCGTCTCGATCATCGCCGTATTTCTGTGGCTCGCGATTGCCGCGCTCAAACCGCAACTCTTGCGCATCTCGCGTCGGCATCTTTATTTATTTTTGTTGTACGGTTTGCTCGGCGTGGCGATTCATCAAATCATTTGGATCACGTCGGTGAATTACAACGGCGCGGCGATTGCGACCGTGTTGAATTACACCTCGCCCGCGATTGTGGCGGTGTTAGCCTGGAAATTTTTGCGCGAGCCGTTTGATCGCGCGAAATTTTTCGCGCTGATGTTAACGCTGACCGGCGTCGTGCTCGTCGCGCGCGCGTACGATCTGCGTCAATTTCAACTCAATCCGATTGGACTCGTCGCGGGATTAGGCACCGGCATCGCGTTTGCGGCGTACTCATTGCTCGGGCGCTTGGCGACGCGCAATTATTCCGCGTGGACGGCGATGCTGTATGCGTTTGTGTTTGGCGCGCTGTTTCTTTTGCCGTTAAATTTTTTTTCGCGCGATTTTTTTCCACTGCGCGCGATGCCCGACGGCTGGCTGGTACTTTTATTTCTCGCGCTCGTGCCGACGCTGGTGGGATTTGGATCGTTCACGATTGGATTGAGTTATCTACCCGCGAGCGTCGTGAGTTTATTGAACGCGATCGAACCGGTGCTGACGGCGCTCGCCGCGTTCATCGTGTTTGGTGAAACGCTCGACGCGTTGCAAATTTTTGGCGCGGGAATGATTTTGATAAGTGTGATCTTGTTGCGACCGCGATCTAAAAATGTCATTGCGAGTGAAGCGAAGCAATCTCCTAATGCCACTTTGGGGATTGCTTCGCCAAAAAGCGGCTCGCAATGACATCAGAAATTCCGCTTCGCCCCGCGTGGGTGGAAATAAATTTGCGCGCGCTTGAAAACAATACGCGTCGGCTCATCGAAATCATCGGCAACGAAACCGAACTGATGGCGATGGTCAAAGGGAACGCGTACGGTCACGGCGCGATTGAAACCGCGCGCGCGGTGTTGCGCGCCGGCGCGCACTGGCTCGGCGGGTATTGGATTGGCGAAGCGCTAGAACTGCGACGCGCGCAAATTACCGCGCCGATTCTAGTCGTTGGACCCACGCCGCCGCGCTGGGCGCGCGCGGGCGTAGAAAATAATTTGTCGCTCACCATTTTTTCGCTTGCGAGCGCGCGCGCGATTTCGGACGCGGCGCGCGATTTGAATGCAAACGCGCGCGTGCATCTCAAAATTGACACCGGCATGACGCGGCTCGGCGTTTTTCCGGACGCCGCGCTCGAGTTTGCGCGCGCGGCGCAGAGTTTATCGAATTTGGAAATCGAAGGTGTCTATACCCATTTCGCAGTCGCGGACGATCCGAACGCGACGGGAAAAAAAAGTTGGGGCATCACGTACACGCGCGATCAACTCGCGCAATTCAATCGCGTGATTGAGAATTTGGATCGCGCTGGGATTCGCGCGCGATATTATCACGCCGCGAATTCACCCGCCGCGCTGAATCTGCCCGCATCGCGATTGAATTTGGTGCGGAGTGGAATTTTGATTTACGGACTCGATCCATCGCCGCACGTGCCCGCGCCGCGCGATTTTATTCCGGCGCTCGCGTTCAAAACTGAAATCGCGCAAATCAAATCGGTGCCGCGCGGCACGCGGGTGAGTTACGGCGCGACGTTCGTGACCGCGCGCACATCGCGCATCGCGGTGCTTATGATCGGCTACGCGGATGGATTTCGGCGCATGCCAAAAAATTATGGCGCGGTGTTGGTGCGCGGACAGCGCGCGCCGATTGTGGGGCGCGTGTGTATGGATCAAACGATGATTGACGTGACGGACATTCCGGACGCGCGCGAAGGCGACGAGGTGGTGTTGATCGGCGCGCAAGGAAAAGAAAAAATCTCCGCCGAAGACGTGGCAGAGATTTTGGGGACGAACAATTATGAAACCGTGACGACGATCAGCGCGCGGGTGCCGCGCGTGTACGTTTAATTGCGCGAAAAAGTTCCGAGCTCATCATTCCAAATATCCGGCAGGGCTTCCAGCGCGAATTCTTCATCTAACCCATCGCCGTCCAACTCGCGCTGTTCTTCATTCACCAAATACCATTCCTCCAACGCGTCTTGCGCGACCTGTCGCACATCGCGATCTTTGGCGCGCGCGAGTTGATCCAGTTCGGTGTACGCGCGCTCAGCGCCGGTTTGCCCGAGCGAATAAATCGCGAGCAGACGCATGGATTTTCGAATCGTCTGATCGTGAATCAGTTCGATCAACGCGGCGGCGGCTTCCGGCAACGCCAATTCACCGGCGGCGTGAATCGCTTCGTGTTGCAATTCAGAATCGTCAGAGTAAAGTTCGCGCAGAATCGCGTCCGTAAAACGCGGATCGCCATTGCGCGCCATCGAAAAAATCGCGCTAACCTTAAGGCGCCGATCCGGATGGCGGTACGCCCATTCGATCAATTCAATCACGTCGGCATCGTCCGAGCGAAACGCGAGCGCTTCAATCGCATAGCGCCGCGTTTCCAACGCTTCTTCCGGATCTTGCGCGATGCGAAAAAGAAAATCGGTCACGCGCGCGTAATCGTCCGCGTGAATCGAAACATCCGGCGCGTCCCAGCCCTCGTCCATCGCGATTTCGCCTTCGTACACATAGCGCCCGAGCGCGGAGATCGCGTGCGCGCGCACGTCGGCGTGAATGTCTTGATTGACTTTGCCGATCAACACATCAATCCAATGC
>JACQEA010000165.1 GCA_016200825.1 Chloroflexota bacterium
GGGCGTAGTCTATCTAGCGCCCGGGTCGGACTGCTTCAATCAAGGAGCAGAGTTGCCGCTAGTTCATTTGCGCGATCAGGCGCGCGAATGTTTTTGGAATCGCTGGGGTCAAATGTTGATCACGGCGATTTTTGTTTAGTCCAATAGTCAGATCGTCGCATCGTCCTGTAGTCAAGAAACTTGCGATCATTCGACCATCAGACGACAAGACTATCTGACTAACGGACTAGGAAACTATGGGACTAATTACTGCCATCGAGCCGCAAGCGCGACATGCAAATCGCTTCAATTTATATATTGACGACGAATTCGCATTCGGTCTCTCCGCGATTCTCGCCGCCAAGGTGCGCGTGGGGCAGACGCTCAGCGACGAAGAACGTAACGCGCTGGAGCGCGAAGAAAATTTTGAGACCGCGTACGAAAAAGCGTTGCGTTTTTTGGAACCGCGCCCGCGCAGTTCGTCCGAAGTGAAACAGCAACTGTTCAAGAAAAAATTTGACGCCGAAACGATCGCCCGCGTGCTGGCGCGGTTAACCGACGCGGGATTGTTGGACGACGCGGCGTTCGCGAAATATTGGGTCGAGAATCGCGAACAGTTTCGGCCGCGCGCGGGGCGTGCGCTCAAGTTTGAGTTGCGCAGAAAAGGCGTGGGCGATACCGCGATCAAGGATGCAGTCGGTGAGATTGACGAAAGCGAAAGCGCATATCGCGCGGGAACGGCACGCGCGCGGCGCTGGCGCGATTTAGAGCCGCGCGAATTTCGAGACAAGTTGACCGCGTTTTTGATTCGGCGCGGATTTGGGTACGATATTGCGAAACACGCGGTCCGCAGATTGCAGACAGAAATAAAAGATGGAACGCTTGACGCGTAACGAAACGCGCCGAGTTGAAGCCGCGTGCGTGCCGCGATTTATTAATTGATGCTACGCATAGACTTATTTCACCGCTGAGAACGCTGAGTACACTGAGAAAAAATTTTTGAATTCTCTGCGTTCTTTGCGCTCTTTGCGGTAAATTGTGCGTAAGATGAGTTATTAAGATGCGAGAGTTGGGAGGTTTGGCATTATGGAATTGCTGATTACGATTGGCATTGCTTTTGTCGTTGGACTCGTGGGCTTGGGCATCGGCATTGTTCTGCAGAGAAATTTAACGAGCGCACAGATTATCGCGCGGCAGGCGGAGATTGAGAAACAGCTCGTTGCGCGCGCGAAAGACATCGTCCTCAAAGCCAAGGACGATGCGTTGAAACAGCGCGAAGAAGCGGAAAAAGAAAATCAACGCAAACGCAGCGATCTACAGCGTGAAGATGAGCGTTTGCGTCACCGCCGTGAAAGCGTGGATCGCCGACAAGAGATGATCGAAGGTCGCGAAAAGAAGTTGGAGCAGATCGAAAAAGATTTGGATCAAATGCGCGTCAAGTTGGAAGAGACGCAAGTGAAACAATTGCAAGAATTGCAACGTATTTCCGGTTTGACGATTGAGGACGCCAAAGCAATTCTCTTGCAACAAGTCGAAAGAGATACGCGGCAAGACGCCGCGCGGCTCATTCGCGAAATTGAACAGCACGCGCGCGAAGATGGCGAACGCCGCGCGCGTGAAGTGATCACGACTGCCATCGAACGCGTCGCGTCCGATCAAGTTGCCGAGTCGACCGTCTCGCTCGTTCCATTGCCGAATGATGAAATGAAAGGGCGCATCATCGGCAAACAGGGACGCAACATCAAAGCGATCGAAATGGCAACGGGAGTTGATCTCGTGGTGGACGATACGCCCGAAGCCGTTTTGCTTTCCAGTCACAATCCGGTTCGCCGCGAAGTTGCGCGCGTCGCGCTGAATAAATTAATTAGCGATGGGCGCATTCATCCGGGGCGCATCGAAAAAGTCGTCGAGAAAGCGGAAGAAGAAGTGAACGCCGCGGTGCAAGAAGCCGGAGAACAAGCTGTGTTGGAAACCGGCGTCACCGGTTTGCATCCTGAAATTGTAAAACTGTTGGGACAATTAAAATATCGCACGTCGTACGGTCAACACGTTTTGAATCACGTGATTGAAACCACGCATCTAGCAGGCATGATCGCCGCGGAACTCAAAGCGGATGTGCAATTAGCCAAAGCCGGCGCGCTGTTGCACGACCTGGGCAAAGCGGTGACGCACGAAATGAGCGGCGCGCACGCGCTCATCGGCGCGGACATTGCGCGCAAGTACGGCGTGCCGGAACCGGTCTGCAACATTATCGCGTCGCATCACAGCGAAGAAGAAGCGAAATCGCTGGAAGCGATTCTGGTGATCGCGGCGGACGCGATCAGCGGCGCGCGGCCCGGCGCGCGGCGCGAATCGTTAGAGCAATATTTGAAACGCGTCCAAGCGTTGGAAGAAATGGCGAATTCGTTCGAAGGCGTTCAGCAATCGTACGCAATCCAAGCCGGACGTGAAATTCGTATTATCGTTAAACCGGAACACATTGATGACCTGGGCGCGATCAATCTGTCCAAACAGATCGCGAAAAAAGTGGAAGACAATTTAGAATATCCGGGTCAGATCAAAGTGACGGTGATCCGGGAAACGCGTTCGATTGAGTTTGCGAAATAGCAAATGGCAAATAGCCGATCGCGTATGGCAGATGGCAAAAGCGTTTTGCTATCTGCTATCAGCCATCTGCAATCTGCTAATCTGACTTGACCTCGTTGCGTCATATCGTTGTAATAAAAACGCGTTCGCGTTTTGAATTTGGCGCGAACGCGCGAGTGCCCCTGCGCGCGTCCGCGCGCACAGGCGCAAGGGAGCCGACCAATGGTAGACACCATTAAAGTTTCGGCCAAGTCACGCTCTACCGCGGTTGCGGGCGCCATCGCCGGCGTAATCCGCGAACAGAAAAATGCCCAAGTCCAAGCCATCGGCGCGGGCGCGGTCAATCAAGCGATCAAAGCGATCGCGATTGCGCGCGGCTATTTGCAAAACGATGGATTGGATATTTGGTGCGCTCCGATGTTCGTCGAGGTGGACGTCAGCGGCGAGGAACGGACCGCGATTCGGTTTATGGTAGATGTGCGCGGCACCTTCACTCCTCCGGCAAAACCGGAAATGCCGACGCCGCCGCCGACTGATGAACCCGCGCCGCCGGACTAGCCCCAATACCGCGCGCAACGACGCGCGAGCGTGTATGCAAAAAAATATTGTCGCTGATTTCGTTGAAAAAAAATTTTTGCCCAGCGCGCTAGAATCCTGCACGAAGATTTTGCATCCACCGCCTAATAATTTCCCATGCCAAAAATAAATTCCACAACTCGACGCGTGGATTTGCACACCCATTCCACCGCGTCCGATGGTGAACTCGCGCCGCGCGATCTCGTCGCGCTCGCGCTGGAACGCGATCTGGATGTGATCGCGCTCACCGATCATGATTCCATCGCGGGCATCGACGCGGCAATGGACGCCGCGCGCGCAACCAACCTAGAAGTGATTCCCGGCGTGGAACTCTCTTCCGATGTGGAATTCGCCGAAGTCCACATGTTGGGATATTTTGTGGATTGGCGTGACGCGGATTTTCTCGCGATGCTCGCAAAATTTCGCGACGGACGCATCGGGCGCGCGGAAAAAATGGTCAAGAAACTGAACGCGCTCGGCGCGCCGATCACGTTTGCGCGCGTGCAAGAAATCGCGGGCGACGGTTCGATTGGTCGTCCGCATGTCGCGCAGGTGTTGGTGGAAAGTGGATTTGTCGCGACGATCAATGAAGCGTTCGCCAAATATCTGGCGCGCAATGCGCCCGCGTATGTAGAACGATTCAAAATTACGCCGGAAGATTCGGTCGCGCTGATTTTGCGCGCGGGCGGCGTGCCCGTGCTCGCGCATCCGCGCGATGTGTCGCACTATGTCGCGCCATTAGTGAAAGCTGGATTGGTTGGGCTCGAAGTTCATTACGGAATGTACGATGACGCGTTAGTTTCTAAACACGCGCATCTCGCTAAACAGTACGGATTGATCGCGACCGGCGGAAGTGATTTTCACGGCTTGGAAAAAATGGGGCATATGGGAAAACTCGGTCAAGTATTTGTCCCGCCGGAAGTGGTAGAAACATTGCGCGAGAGAGCGAACGAAATAAAAAACCACCGCTAGTCCAAATCAGACTCCGTCCTTTGAAAATAAATCAAACCGATGGCAACTCTAGTATCAACACTTCCATCGCCAGGCGATCATTCACGTTTTGCGCGAGATAACGCGCGGTTTCGCGCGCGCGTTGAATCGCGCGATAAATCTGATCGCGCGCAAATCGCGTCGCCGCGTTCCGCAAATTATTTTCGCGATCTACATTCGTAATGCGCGCCCCGTCGCCCGTTTGAATCAGCAACACATCGCGCCACCAACTAATCCACGCGTCCAACACATCCGGCAATTCTTCTTTTTGTTTATCCAATTCGCCCGCGCGCGCGATGCGTTCCGCGCGCCCTTCCATCAATACCGCATCCAATTCATCTAAATACCGCACGCGCGATTCGAGCATTGCCGCGTCCGCACTCGCGCGCACTGCCCAACCGATGCGCCCGCCGCTCAAGCGCGCGATCAAGCGCGCGCGATCTTTTTCCGCCTTCCCGCGCGCGACGAGCGCCTCTTCAACTTCAGAAATCGCGAGCGGACGCAAATTCAAAATCTGACAGCGCGATACAATCGTTGGCAAGACCATCGTCGCATCGCGCGCCGTGAGAATAAAACGCGCGTAACGCGGCGGCTCTTCCAGCGTTTTCAGAAACGCGTTCGCCGCTTCTTCTTCCGCTTCTTCAAAGCGGCGCAGAATCACCACTTTGTGTTTGCCTTCAAACGGCGCGCGCGAAACATCGCGCAACATATCGCGAATTTGCAGAATCCGCAGCGCGCGTTTTTCGCGATCACTTGCGCGCGGCGGCGCGAGCGAATCTTTTTCAAAATTATAGCGCGGCGGCACGCCTTCGATCATTTGCACGTCCAAATGCCGATTCGTCGCGACTTGACGGCACGCGTTGCATTCGCCGCACGGTTTATTATCGCGCGTGCATTGCAATGCTTGCGCGAGCGCGCGCGCGAGCGTCGTCTTGCCGATGCCATGCGCGCCGGTCACAAGATACGCGTGCGCGACGCGATCGGTCGCTACGCTTTGCGCGAGAAATTTCACCGCCCATTCATGTCCGATGAGATTCCAGTTGTTCATGTTTCAGGTCGCAAGCTTCAGGTCACAGGTCGCATAAGATTATTTTGAAGCGTGTGACTTGTGACCTGTGACATGTTTTTCCTTCCAGCTGGCAATCGCTTCGCGATGCGAAGAGAATGCAAGCGTCAGCGCGTCAATTTCTGCCGGCGCGAAAAATTTTACTTGCAGTGAATCGCTTGCCGCGCGGGGTTCGCCGTCAATTACGCGCGCCGCGTAAATGATGACTACGCCCGACGTATTTTTCAAATCGTGAAAGAACGACCACACGCCTAGCGTTTCGCCCAGCGCGATTTTTAAGCCGGTTTCTTCCAAACATTCGCGCGCGGCGGCTTGTTCAATCGTCTCGTCCGCTTCCATAAATCCGCCGGGCAAACCCCACAATCCTTTGCCGGGATTTTCGCCGCGCAACACCAACAGAATTTTTCCATCGCGTTCCACTAACACGGTTGCGGCGATAACCGGATTCAAATAAAAAACAAATCCGCACGCCGGACAAACCGGACGCTCGCGCCCATCGTCCAGCGCGCGGCGATCCAACGCGTGTCCGCATTGCGGACAAAAATTTGGGCGCATTGCCAGCGATTGTATCTGATATGTCTTGGTTTGTAAAACACTCGCACGTTTTTGCGACCCACAATTATTCTTTTGGTGAAACTCGCGAGTTCAAGTATAATCAATTGAATCTTTGCTTACGCTCGGGCGCGCGCCAGCGGCGCCACTCAACGAGGAGAAACGCGTGCGCGTTTTGATTACCGGGATGAACGGTTTCGCCGGCAGTCATCTTGCCGATTATTTGTTGACCCTGCCGAATATCGAACTCTTTGGCGGGGTCTTTGGAAATTGCGACAACCTCGCGCATTTAAAAGATCGCGCCACGTGGCAAGAAGGCAATCTGACTGACCCGCGCGTTGCGCAAACCTTGTTGGATTTCGCTCAGCCCGATTCCATTTATCATCTCGCCGGTCAAGCCTTCCCGCCGATTTCGTGGCAAGATCCATGGGCGACGATTGAAATCAATATTCGGTCGCAAGTCAATCTGCTCAATCTGTGCGCGCAAAAAAAATCCACCGCGCGCATTCTCGTCATCGGTTCGATCGAAGAGTACGGCCGCGTGGATCCGCGCGCGATGCCAGTCACGGAAGCGACGCCCTTGCGTCCCGATAGTCCGTACGGCGTCAGCAAAATCGCGCAAGATTTTTTGGGCTTGCAATATTTTCAGAGTCATCACTTGCATATCGTGCGCGTGCGACCATCCAATCATATTGGACCGCGGCAGAACGAGCAATTTGTCACGTCGAATTTTGCCAAGCAAATCGCGGAGATTGAAGCCGGTGCGCGCGAACCGATTCTTTCGGTCGGCAATCTCACGGCGCGGCGCGATTTTACCGATGTGCGCGATATGATGCGCGCGTACGTGCTCGCGCTGGAACGCGGCGCGCCGGGCGAAGTGTACAACATTGGCAGTGGACGCGCAGTGCCGATTCAGGAATTGCTAAATCTTTTGCTCAAACAGAGCGCGCGCGCGATCGAGGTGCGCCAAGACCCCGCGCGCTTGCGCCCATCCGATACACCGATTTTTTATTGCGACGCGTCAAAATTTCGCGCCCAGACCGGCTGGCAGCCAGAAATTTCTTTAGAACAGAGTCTGCGCGATATTTTGGATTATTGGCGCGCGCAAATACAATCACCAAAGGAAAAATGAAAAAGAAAGCATTAATCACCGGCATCACCGGGCAAGATGGTTCCTATCTTGCCGAATATTTGTTGGAACACGATTACGATGTCGTGGGCATGGTGCGCCGGACTTCGACAATTAATTTTGAACGCATTCAAGATATTCAGGACCAAATTGTTTTGGTGCAAGGCGATTTGCTCGATCAAGTTTCGTTGATTGACATTTTGCGCGAGCACAAACCCACCGAAGTGTACAACCTTGCCGCGCAATCGTTTGTGCCGACATCGTGGAAACAGCCGGTGCTGACCGGCGAATTTACCGCGCTCGGCGTGACGCGCATGTTAGAAGCCGTGCGCATCGTCAATCCGGAAATTCGTTTTTATCAAGCGTCATCGTCGGAAATGTTTGGCAAAGTCCAACAAGTGCCGCAAAAAGAATCCACGCCGTTTTATCCGCGCAGTCCGTACGGCGTCGCCAAAGTGTACGGGCATTGGATCACGGTCAATTATCGCGAATCGTACGATCTGTTCACTTGCTCCGGCATTTTATTCAATCACGAATCGCCGCGGCGCGGGTTAGAATTTTCCACGCACAAAGTCACGTATCACGCGGCAAAAATCGCGCTGGGGCTCGCGGATAAATTGCCAATGGGCAATCTCGATTCAAAACGGGATTGGGGTTACGCGCCGGATTACGTGCGCGCGATGCACTTGATGTTGCAACAAAACGGTCCCGACGATTACGTCATCGCGACCGGGCGCACGCACTCTGTTCGCGATTTATGCCGCGTCGCGTTCGAGTGTGTGGATTTGGATTGGGAGCGTTACGTGTTCGTCAACGAAGCGGATCTGCGTCCCGCCGATGTGGATTTGTTGATCGGCGATGCCGCCAAAGCGAAAAAAATTTTGGGTTGGGGTCCGAGCGTAACATTCGAACAAATGATTGAAAAAATGATCGAAGCCGATCTCGCCGCGCTAAAGCAACAGCATCATTTGAAATGAGCATTCAATTATCGGCACGCGTCCGCAAAATTATCCGCGCGCTGAAACCGTACGATCCCGAACGCGTCATTTTGTTCGGGTCGGCGGCGCGCGGCGACGCGGACAAACATAGCGATATTGACATCGTCGTGATCAAAGAGACCTCCGAACGTTTCTTGGATCGCTTAGGCCGAGTGTACGATTTGATTGACGGAGATTTCGCGCTGGATGCCCTGGTCTATACCCCCAAGGAATTTGCTGATATGCAAGCGCGCGAGAACCCGTTCATTGGACGCGTGCTGGAAGAGGGGATTACAATCTATGAAAGACCCAGGCGTTGAAAGCATTCTTGTACAGGCATGGTGAGCGCGAGGTGTTAGGTCATTCCGTCGCTGGACTGTGTAAGCGCGCGGCAGCGGTCCGCAAAGAGTTTTCTGCACTCACCCAAAAAGCCCGGCGCCTGGATCGCTTTTACATTCCAACGCGTTACCCTAATGGTTTGCCGGAAGGAATTCCGGCTGAATCGTACGACAAAGCGGACGCGCAAAGCGCGCTTGATCTGGCGCGGGAAATCTATGACGCGGTGAAAAAACAACTCGATGTCTGATTCTCCGGCAAAACTTTTCGGCACGGACGGCATCCGCGGAATTGCAGGCG
>JACQEA010000176.1 GCA_016200825.1 Chloroflexota bacterium
ATTCAGGTCGCGCCCGCGAATCTCACCATTCAACATCCCCTGCCCTTTATTCCATTTTCCGAACCGAACGCGCAAAATGAACTGATCGCGCAACTCACCGGATATGATTTGCCGGTGCGCGAATTACGCGCGGGAGAAACTGTGCGCGTCACGACGTACTGGCACAGCGTCAAGACGCGCGGTGAAATTCAATTGGTTGACGACGCGAATCGGCTCGTGCGCGCCGCGCCGTTAGAATTGGAAACGGGCAAAGATGTGCGCGTGGTGAGCGAGATCAACGCGCCGCCGGACGCGCGCGGCGAGTATCGCGTGCGCGTGCAAGTTGAAGCAACCCCGTACGATCTCGCGCGCATTGCGATTGAGCCGCGCGCCGAGTTGGTGCGCGCGGACGCTTTGCGAATCGCGAATGCAATAGATTACCGCTTTGGCGACGTGATTCATCTAATCGGCTATGACTTGCCGCAAAAGAAAATTACAAATTCCCAAATACCAATCACACTTTATTGGCGCGCGGATCGCGCGGCGGAAAAAAATTTCATTGTCTTTGTTCATCTGCTCGGCAAAGAGTTCAACGCCGGACACCCTCCGGGTAATTTTTTGTGGGGACAAATTGATCGCGCGCCTCAACCGCCAATTAATGCGTGGCGCGCGGGAGAAGTGATCGTGGACGCGTATCGCGTACCCCTAGACGCGCGCGCGCCTATAGGCACGTACAAAATCGAAATTGGTTTGTATGATCCCGCGACGGGCGCGCGGTTAACGTTGAATGATGGATCGGACAGCGCGGTGATCGCGGAGGTGGAAGTTGGGCCGTAATTGTCATTGCGAGGAGCGCCATGGGAGGATCGGTTGAAAAATTTTTTTCTCTTTTCTTTTTGTCTATTAATTTTTTCGGCGTGCGGCGCCGCGCCGCTCTTGGAACGCGTCAGCGTCGAACCGGAACTCATCGCGCCGTACGCGGGCAGTCCGAACCGCGCCGCGACGATTCATTATTCGCTCGCGCGGCCTGCGGACGTTTCGATCTATGTGATCGACGCGCAAGGTAAATCGCTTTATTTTCGCCAAGCCCAATTGCGCACCGCCGGTGATTACGACGCGACTTTTTCCGGCGCGATCAATGAGCGCGTGTTGCCGAACGGAAATTATCAGCTCGTCATCGAAGCTAAAGACGCGGTGAGTGGAGAAATCGCGCAAGCGAAAAAAAATTTACAGATTACGAACGCGGATTCCACGCCGCCGGAATTGTTGAACTTTACCGTTTTTCCCGACGCGTTCACGCCGAATCAAGACGGTATCGGTGACCGCGTAACGATTCGCTATTTTCTGAGCAAGCCCGCCAAAGTGGATGTGTATTTGACGGATGGCACGCAACGGTTTGAAGTTGCGGAGAAACAAACGACGACGTGCATCAAAGAACAATTAAGTTGCAGCGGCGCGCACGAGTACGATTACGACGGCGGAATTGATTTGCTCGCGTCGCCGCCGCCGGAAGGAACGTACACAGTCGTTGCGGACGCGGTCGACGCGGTGGGCAATCGCGCGCGCGCAGAAAAAAAGTTGACGATCAAAGCGAGCGGCATTCCGCGCGCGACGATCAGCAATTCCGGTGTAGATTGGGCGCCGCTCGCGATTCCGCGCAGTCGCATTGATCTCGCGCCGATTATCGTGCCGTTGGGCGGGACGCTGACGTTTACGGTCACGGTGATCAATGTAGGACCCGTGCCGATTCGCACCAAAGGACCGGAACCGGGCACAATTTTTTCAACGAGCGAGAATTACAATACGATCAAAGAATTCGCCGAGCCGGGCGTGTGGCGCGTGGGTTTGGATTTTGAAGGGAATAGCGCGGGACGACAATATCCGTTTCGGTGGCAATTGGGATCCACCAAAGAATTAACGCGCGTCGTAATAGATGGGAAAGATTATTTTTATTTGATGCCGGAGCAACGCGTGACGGTAAGTGGCTCAGTGCGGATCATTGACAAACCGCCGCGCATCAACACATATTTTTGGGTTGGATTGGTGCAGGAAGATGTGCGGATCGTGGAAGATCACGTGGAGCCGCGCTTGGTGACGATTGAGTATTGAACGAGTTGTCTCCGCGTTTTACTTCTGTTATAATATTCAGCGTTATCATCGCGAGTTCCAAAGGAGGAAACCATGAGTCAAGGACAAGGACAGGGCGGCGGTTCTATCATCGCGCAATTGATAGGATTGTTGTTGAATCTTTTGAAATCATTTCAATCCGCGCCCGCGCAACCCTCCGAACCTTCCACACCCGGCGAGCCCAGTCAACCCGCGACGCCGGAAACTCCGGTCGATCTGGGCAAACTCGAATCGCTGTCGCCGCGCGTGTTGTTGATCGTGTACAATCCGGTCGTGGATTCGGCGAGTGGAAAAAAATTATTGAGCGCGGTCAGTTGGTTCAACAATCCGGACGAATTGATCGCGGGATATGTTCAGGATTTGGCGGCGGTCAGCAATGGATTGGTGAATTATAAAGTGGTCGAGACGGTGGAAGACACGACTTTCGCCGCGAAAGATAACGGGTATGTGTTTCAAGGCGCAGATTTTGTGTCCGCGTACACGACGCGCCAACCGCTGGATGGCAATATGGTAGATTACGGCGCGATTCTTGCCAAGTACAATATCGTTCAGCGAGTTGCGAACAATGAACTCGATGAAGTTTGGTTGATGGGTTATCCGAATGCGGGATTTTACGAATCAACGATGGGTGGGCGCGGCGCGTTTTGGTGCAATGGTCCGGTGCTGCCGAACACGGAAAAATGTCCGCGTCGATTTGTGGTGATGGGTTTTAATTTCGAGCGCGGGATTGGCGAAATGGAAGAAGCGTTTGGGCATCGCACCGAATCAATTATGGAACAAGTTTATCACGGCAAAACCGAAAGCGCGAATTTATGGCATCGCTTTATTCAATACGAACAAAAAAATTCCGGCGAAGCAAATGATGGGTGGATGCATTACGCGCCGAATAGTGTGCAGGATTATGATTGGGGCAATCTGACACCGGTCCAAAGTTGTGCGGATGATTGGTACCAATTTCCAAATCTGCCTAACCCGCCGATCTATCGCACGATGACGGCGAATGATTGGGGGAACGGCGATATTCGAAAACATCATACGTGGTGGTTCAAGCATTTGCCAAAAGTCGAAGGCGTGACGGACAGCGTTGCGAATAATTGGTGGAAGTACGCAGTGGATCCAAATAATGTCAGCGTGGGTCGGCGGACGGGAATGATCGCAGACCCGGAACCAAAATTGTATTTACATCCTTGGGGTAGTATGCCGCATCATCAGTAGACAGAAATCAGTAATCAGTAGTTAGTAATCAGTAATCAGTAGTCAGAAGTCAGTAAAAGTGATGAGTAAAACAGAAACGCGACTCGGAATGAGCCGCGTTTTTATTTCAGGTGTGAGAAATCTTACCGCAAAGAACGCCCTTCGACTTAGCTCAAGGTAAACTCCGAGCGCAAATAAAAATGATTTTTATTTCCTTGGCGTCTTGGCGGTTGAATTTTATTTTCTCGCCGCGCGCGCTTTTAATTTTGCTTCATGCACCGCGCGCGCTTTTTCTGGCAAGACCCGTCCGACATATCGCGAACGCGTCCGTCCTTCTTCTTTCCAATACGCGTACCAGTACGG
>JACQEA010000177.1 GCA_016200825.1 Chloroflexota bacterium
AATCTTTTGAAGGTTTTAGAGATGAATCCAATTTTTGGCAAGTGCCCCGTTTGTGGTGAAGAATTACGCGTGACCAAAATGGAATGCCGATCGTGCGGGACCGAAATCGGCGGACAGTTCGCGATCACGCGCCTCGCGCGATTAAGCGCAAGCGATGTCGAATTTGTCGAGACATTCATCAAAAATCGCGGGAACGCGTACAAAGTTGGTGAAGAGCTAGAGATGCCGTACTCGAGCGTACGCGCGCGCTTGACTGAAATTATTCGCGCGATGGGCTATGAGCCCGGTGCCGAGCCGAAGGACGAACCGATCGCGATTTCTCCGGAAAAACGCAAAACGATTCTGCAAGACCTGGCGCGCGGCAAAATTTCTGCGGACGATGCCGTGCGTTTTTTGCAGGGTGAAGCGGAGTAAATAAATTCGTGGTTGCCGGCGCGGTCAGCAAACCCAATTCCAATTTCAAAGGCATTCGCCCGTTCGATTCCTCGCGCGATCTTTTTGGAGTGGGCCAAGTTCTGGAAGAAGCATTTCGACCGGAAGGAAATTTTCCACTCGCCAACGTGCCGTTCTTGCGCGACGCCGGCATTTTTTTGTGGACACTCGGTTACGCGCCGCTATTCCCGGATCGCGTTTCCGGTTTTGTATTCGTGCAGGATGGAAAAATTGTTGGCAACATCACGCTCACGCTCGACGAAGGTCGCTTGGATCGGTATTTCATTAGCAATGTCGCGGTGCGCACGGCGTATCGGCATCGCGGCATTGCGCGAGAATTATTGCAGACCGCGATCAAAGATTTGCGCGCACAGAAGATTAGTTGGGCATTGTTGAACGTACGCCCGGACAATCCAGAAGCGATTCAGTTGTATGAGCATTTAGGATTTCAGCAGTTGGAAATGAATGGCGAATGGATTTTGTCACAACCTTCACATCGCGCCTCGCGCTTGGCCGCTAGTCAAAAGAAAAACGTTCTTCGTCCTCTGCGCTCGTCCGATCATTTTGCGGTGAAAGAATTGATTCGCGCGGCGACGCCCGCAAACGTTTTACAATTTCGCGCGCCGCGGCTCTTGCCGTTTAATCTCACGTGGGATGATCGCGTCGCGGAAATGGCTACCGATTTTTTTCTGCGTCAAACGACGCGACGATGGGGTCTGGAAGAAAACGGAAATCTTTGCGCGCTGCTTTCGGTGATCGCGCAACGCGGACCCTTGCCGCATCGCCTGGCGATTCAGGTGCATCCAGCCCAGCGCGGCGCAATCGAAAAAGAATTAATTGCTTTCGGGTTGGATGAATTGGAAAAATTTCCGTCGCGGCGAATTCACGCCACCGGGACCAGCACGCATCCCGAACTCATTGCCGCGTTAGAAGAAAATGAATTCAAATTTGCGCGCGGGTTGACCTTGATGGCGCTCGCATTATGAAACACAGTAGATGATCACGGGAACGCGTGCAGGTGTTGATCGTTTGATTTTGTAGGAGGAATGGAAAATGGCAACTCCGGAAGAACGCATGCAAATTTTGAAAATGGTCGAGGAAAAAAGAATCGGCGCGGAGGACGCCGCGAAATTACTCGCCGCGCTCGGTGAATCGGATCGCGCGAAATCATTTGGCGCGGCGCCGTCGCCCGGCACTACCGGCAAATGGTTTCGCGTGCGCGTGACTGATCTGAAGTCTGGCAAACGCAAAGTCAACGTGAACATTCCGTTGGGCTTGGTGGATGTCGGATTGAAAATGGGCGCCAAGTTTGCGCCCGCCGGTCTCGAAGGATTGGATCTGAATCAAATTATTAGCGCGATCAAAACCGGCGGTGAAGGAAAAATTGTGGACGTGGAAGATGATGAAGACGGCGAACACGTCGAAGTGTTTATCGAATAAATTTTCTGAATCAGATTCACAGCGGAGGAAAAAATGCCAAAACAAATCTTTGCAGTGAACCCAACCGCGCGCGTGAAAATTCGCGATTGTCAAGGACGCGTTAGTGTGTACGGCGCGGATGGCGATCAAGTGATCGTTGAAGCGGATGAAACCGTCGCGCACCAAGACGGCGAGACGATTCTGATCGAACGCGCAGATGATGTGATTGTCACCGTACCGCGCGGCGTGACGATAACGATGGAAAATTGTGACGCCGATTTTCGCCTCGCCGATTTGACCGGGCTGGTTGGCTTGGAAAATATCAGCGGCGATGTGGTCGCGCGCAATATTTCCGATTTGCTCATTCGCGAATTAAACGGTGATCTGGCCGCGACGCGCATCGCGCATCTGAAAGGTGAAGGGACATGGAATGGCGATGTCTCGTTACGCGGCGTTGAAAAAATTGAAATCAACGAGATTCAGGACGATCTCAATATCGCGGACGCGGGCGCGGTCACGATCCAAACCATTCGCGGCGATTTCAGCGCGCGCGCGATTCGCGGCGCGCTGACGGTACAGGACGTTCACGCGGATATTAGTTTACGTGATCTGGATGGCGCGCTGACGATCGCGCGCGCGCACGCCGATTTGATCGCGGCGAATGTGCGCGGCGCAGTGAATATTACGGACGTGGAAGGCGACGCGGTGATTTCGTTCGCGCAAGTAGCGGATGTCAATCTGCGCGCGGATGGCGACGTGATTCTAAATTTTCCCGCCGACGTGAACGCGCGCGTGGAACTGGACGCGCCGCGCGGCGCGTTGATCGTACATGCGGAAATGAATGTGACTGAACGCGCAGAAGATCGCGTGCGCGGAACGATTGGCGCAGGCGGCGCGACCGTGCGCGCGGAATCCACGCGCGGCGATTTGATTCTGCGCGTCGGTGAAGCGCGCGACGCGCGCGCGCGGCATTCTGGTCGCCAGCATCCTGCCGCCGAATTTGCCGCGTTAGGCGCGGAGTTTGGCGCGGAAGCGCGCAAGATGGGAATGGAGATTCGCCGCAAGGTACGCGAGTCGTTGGTGGAATCGTTGGGCGAATCGCGCGGGCGCGGTCATCGCCGACATTTGCGGCACGCGTTGAAACATTTACATGCTGATGATGATGTAAATACCGAAACACCGCATGAAGAAAAACCGCGCGGTCCTGCGGCGGGATCGCCGGAGCGCCAAGCGATTTTGGACGCGATTGCGCGCGGCGAAATGAATGTGGACGACGCCATCAAAAAAATTCGAGGAGAAGAATAATTTTGCAATGTCATTGCGAGGGCGCATTTTGCCCGAAGCAATCCCCGAGTTCCAATGGCCAAAGGCCGTTGTGGTGCAATTGAGGCTTGGGGATTGCTTCGCAAACACTGCTCGCAATGACAGAGAGGATGATTATGCGCGCATTGATCGTACGTTTAGTCATCAACGCGGTCGCGCTCTTTGTTGCGGCGCGCGTGGTGCCGGGCATCGCGTTTACGGAAGGAAATTGGACGACGATTGTTTTGGTCGCGTTGATCTTTGGCGTGGTGAATGCATTCGTTTCGCCGATTTTGAAATTTCTCACCTGCCCGGTGATTCTGTTGACGCTCGGTTTGTTTACGTTTGTGATCAACGCGCTGATGTTGTTGCTCACGTCAGCCATCGCGGACGCATTGAAATTGGGATTCCTAGTCCGCGATTTTGGCGCGGCGTTTTGGGGCGCGCTGATTATTAGTTTCGTCAGTTTCTTGATGTCGTGGCTGGTGAAAGAGGACGACCGCAGATAAATGATCGCGTTCCCGCGCGGAATTTTTTTTGTGCGAAGAGAATTACGTTGAACGATTTTCCAATCATTCGATTTGATTTAAAAGCCGCGCGCGATACCGAGTACCGCGCGGCTAACGCGCTTTCTAATCAATTGCGCGCGGAACGATTGCCGGACGATCCACCGATTCCGCTCGATGAAGAGATTCGCAACTGGCAAAACATTCCGCCGTTTGTTGAGGTGCACGCGTGGTCGGTGTGGGACGCGGCGCGCGCGCGTGTGATCGCGGGCGGCGTTATGAGTTTTCTGTTGATGAATGAAAACAAACATCTCGCCGATTTCAATCTTCAAGTTCTGCCCGAATTTCGGCGGCAGGGAATTGCGCGGCAATTGTTGGCGCGGGTTGTCGCGGACGCGCAGGACGCGCAACGAACGCTGTTAGTGACGAACACGCATCAACGCGTTCCAGCGGGCGAAATATTTATGCACAGGATCGGCGCGAGCAAAGGATTAGAAAACCACGTGAATCAATTGCGGATCGCGGATCTCGATCGCGCGTTGATGCAAGCATGGATCGCGCGCGCGCAGGCGCGCGCAAAAGATTTTGAATTGGGCTGGTGGGAAGGAAAATTTCCAGACGCGGATTTGCAAGCCATCGCCGATCTCTACAATGTGATGAATACCGCGCCGCGCGATAAATTGCAGATGGAAGATTTTCGTTTTGCGCCGGAGCAATTGCGCCAAATGGAAAAATCCATGTTTGCGTGCGGCATCGAACGATGGACGCTGTACGCGCGCAAAAAATCGTCGCACCAATTTGCCGGCTTTACCGAAGTGTTTTGGCACGCGAATCGCCCCGCGATTGTAAATCAAGGCGGCACCGGCGTGTTTCCACAATATCGCAATTTGGGTTTGGGACGATGGCTTAAAGCCGCGATGTTGGAAAAAATTTTGCGCGAGCGCGCGCAAGTAAAATTCGTCCGCACGGGTAACGCGGATTCCAACGCGGCGATGTTGAAAATCAATTCCGAATTAGGTTTTCAACCGTACAGCGCGGATTGTATTTGGCAAGTGGAAACTGAAAAGGTTGTGGAATATCTTGGAGAAAAACAAATGCTGGAAACGCTGGCATAACGAAAAAAAACGCGCAATGCAATTTTGACGCGCAATGCTGAACTAAAAAAATCGGGGCGACTATTTGGTCGTCCCGACTAATTTATTCTTTCAAGCGCGGGTCGAGCGCGTCGCGCAACCCATCGGTCGCAACAAAAATACACAACACCGTAATCGTAATAAACAACCCCGGCAAAAAAACTAACCACGGCGCGTCCTGAAAATTTTCGAGCGAGCCGGCGAGCATATTGCCCCACGACGCGGTCGGCGGTTGAATACCGAGACCGAGAAAACTCAAACCCGCTTCGCCCAACATCGCGCCGACAATATCGAAACCCGCGATGATAAGAATGATGTACATGATGTTCGGCAACAAATGGCGAAACATGATGCGGCGATCTCTTGCGCCAACGACTTTGGCGGCGTCTACAAAATCGCGTTGTTTCACCGACAAAACCAAACCGCGCACCTGACGCGCCACGCCGGTCCAACCGAGGATTCCGAAAATGATCGAGAGACCCCACGGAGTACCGACAAAGCCGCGAAAAGTGGCGGAGAGCAAAATCAATAAATAAAAAGTGGGAATTCCCAAACGCGTGAGAATAATCGCGTTCACTACATCGTCAATTTTGCCGTGATAAAATCCCGCGATCAAACCTGTGGGTACGCCGATCAACATTTGCAGACCCGCGACCGCAAATCCAATCGCGAGCGAAACCTGTCCCGCGAACAAAACGCGCGAGAGCGCGTCGCGCCCGAAATCGTCGGTGCCGCCCCAATGGACCGCGCTCGGCGGCGCTTTGCCCAAAAGCAAATCTTGTTTGGTTGGATTTGTATGCAAAACAAATTCTGAAATCAGCGGCGCAGTGATCGAAAGAATGCAGATGACAATGAACATTGCCAATGCCAGCATCGAGATGCGGTCGCGCCGAAAGCGCAGATATGATTCGGTAAAATAACCGGGGCTGGCTTTCAACGTTGGCGGCGCGATGGGATTCGATTGCGCGACGGTGGTGGATGCCATCAGTTGAAAATCCTCAATTGTATTTGACGCGCGGGTCTACAAACGTGTAGACAATATCAACGATCACAAAACCAATCACGGTCAACAACGACCCGATCATGAGCAACGCCATCACGACCGGATAATCGCGATTGAATGTGGATTGCACGGCGAGCCGCCCGATGCCGGGCCAGGAAAAAACGGTTTCAAAAATTACCGCGCCGCCGATCAATCCGGTGACCGAGCCGACAAAGGCCGGCACGAGCGGAATGAGCGCGTTGCGAAACGCGTGGCGCGATAACACTAGACGCTCGTGCAATCCTTTCGCATGCGCGGTGCGGATATAATCGAGCCGAATCACTTCCAAAATACTGGAACGCAAATAGCGCGAGAAAAAAATCCAATCGCCTAACGCGGCAATCGTCGCGGGCAAAATTAAATGCCACAAGCGATCCAGAATATCATTTTCTTTACCGATCGTGTACATTCCGCCAAGCGGAAGCAAGCGCGTCGGCGCGGCGATAAAAATAATTGCTAACAACCCAAGCCACCAATGCGGCGCGGCATTTCCGACCGCGTTGAAAATGCTCATCGCTTTGTCGAACAAACTGCGGCGTTTGACCGCCATCAGAATACCCATCGGAATACCGAGAACGCCGATGATGATCGTCGCGATATTCAACGTGATGGTCGCGGGCAAACGTTCGGCGATAATGTCCAGGACCGGGCGTTGATTTATAAACGAGCGTCCGAAATCGCCTTGAATCACATGCGAAAACCATTTGCCGTACTGCACCGGA
>JACQEA010000178.1 GCA_016200825.1 Chloroflexota bacterium
TGCTTCACCAACCGTTACGCGCGCAACCACACCCGCGTCGCCCGCAACCATCACCGCGAGTCTGTACGAAATTTTTTTTCCGATTCCACCCGCGCCCGCGATCATTTATCCGATTGAATTCAACAGCACGACCGCCGTCATAACTTATGCGGTGTCTGGAAAATCGCTCAACGAAATTAGCGCGTCGCTCGATCAGAACGCGTTAGCAGATCCGCACGAACTGAATAATAGATATTATGCGCGCACGAATTGGTACATTCAAGGTCAATGGTTTTGGAAGACCACTCCGCGCGGGTGCGAAGTAGATCGCGGAACTGTTTCCATTGCGGTTACGATCACGCTGCCCGCGCTCAAGACCGTCACCGGCGTTCCGAACGATGTGTTGACGCGCTGGAATACATTTATTCGCAACACCAGCACACATGAGCAAGGTCATGCCAAACTCGCGCTGCAGGGCGCGCGCGATTATCAACGCGATCTCGGAAATTTTCCGCCCGCGGCGGATTGCGATCTGTTTCAAAATCAGTTGCGCGATCTGGACAAACGCGATTTTGATGCGATTGATCGCGCGAATATAAAATATGACAAGGACACCGAGCACGGCTTGACGCAAGGCGCGGTGTTTCCGTGAGAGACAGTAATCAGTAAACAGTAATCAGTAAACAGTAAACAGTAAATAGTCTGACTATACTTACTGAAGACTAATGACTAACGACTAATGACTAATGACTGATTTTTGCTCAGGGAGTTGAAATGCTTTTTGCCGGACTTGGTTTTGATCTCGTATACATTTTGCTCGCGTTGTTGTTCGTTCTATCGGTTCACGAAGCCAGTCACGCGCTCATCGCGACTGTGTTAGGCGACCCAACGCCGAAATCAATGGGACGACTTTCACTCAATCCGTTCGCGCATCTGGAACCGTTGGGCGTCTTGATGATTCTCACAATCGGTTTGGGCTGGGGCAAGCCGGTGCGAATTGATGCGGAAAAATTAAAGCCCGGTGCAAAAATTGGAATGATGTTGGTCGCGATTGCGGGACCGATTTCGAATATTTTGCTCGCGACAATTTTCAGCATTCCGTTGCGGCTAAAACTTTTTCCACTTTACGGCAACATTCGCATCCCGCTCGATTTTTTGCCGATTGGAATTCCTGCGCTCTATGTCGGCATTGGGCCTTTGATTTTGTGGATCGTGTGGCTCTCGCTCGCACTCGCGATTTTCAATCTCATTCCGCTCACTCCGCTCGATGGCTCGCGCTTGTGGCAAATTATTTTGCCGACCAAAATTTATTATCAATTCGCGCGCTATGAAATTTTCGGCTTGTTCATTGTGATCGGATTGATTTTGGCGGATCGTTTTTTGGGCACCAATATTCTCGCAAACATTCTCTATCCGCCCATCGGTGCGTTATGGCAATTGTTGGTCGGCACAACGCCGCCGTTTCGATTCTAAAACCATTACGTCATTGCGAGCCGCGTTGTTTGCGGCGAAGCAATCTCCAAATTGACGCGAGGAGATTGCTTCGCTTCGCTCGCAATGACATTGAGGAAAGAATGCTAAAATCACACACGTGCGGTGAATTGCGCCGCGATCACATCGGTCAAACCGTTACGCTCGCGGGTTGGGTGCATCGCCGCCGCGATCACGGCGGTCTTATCTTTTTAGATTTGCGCGATCGGTTTGGCTTGACGCAAATTGTTTTCGATCCCGCGCGCGCCGCGGACGCGCACGCGGTTGCCTCATTGGCGCGGCCTGAATTTGTTTTGCGCGCGATTGGCGCTGTGCAAGCGCGTCCAAGCGGTCAAGAAAATTCTGATCTCGCGACCGGCGCGATTGAAGTCGTGATTGCGCGCGCGGAAATTTTGAACGAATCGAAAACCGCGCCGTTCCCGATTGACGTTGAAGAAAATGTGGATGAATCGGTGCGACTCAAATATCGTTTTCTCGATTTGCGCCACGCGCGCATTCAACGCAATTTGTTACTGCGTCATCGCGCGATCAAATTCATTCGCGATTATCTCGATGCGCGCGGCTTTGTCGAAATCGAAACGCCGATTCTGATCAAATCCACGCCCGAAGGCGCGCGCGATTACGTGGTGCCGAGCCGCGTGCATCCCGGGAAATTTTTCGCGCTGCCGCAATCGCCGCAACAACTGAAACAACTCTTGATGGTCGCGGGCTTTGAACGCTATTATCAAATCGCGCGCTGTTTCCGCGATGAAGATTTGCGCGCGGATCGTCAACCCGAATTCACGCAACTCGATTTGGAAATGGCGTTTGTGGAACAAGAAGATATTTTGAATTTGATCGAAGACTGTTTTTCCGAATTGGTGAAAACTGTGACGCCACACAAACGCGCGCGCGCGCCATTCCCGCGCCTGACGTACGCGCAAGCGATGGTGCGCTATGGCAGCGATAAACCCGATGTGCGCTTTGGAATGGAATTGATTGAGGTGAGCGATTTGGTTGTGGCAAGTTCATTTCAAGTTTTTTCTGGCGCGATCAAAAACGGTGGACAAGTGAAAGGCATTTGCGTTCCGCGTTGCGCCGAGTACACGCGCAAACAAATTGATGAGCTCACGGACATGGCGAAAGCGAAAGGCGCGCGCGGGCTCGCGACGATTGCGTTGACGAGTGATGGAATCAAATCGCCAATCGCAAAATTTTTCAGCGACGCAGAAACGCGCGCGTTGATCGCGCGGTTGAATGCCGCGCCGGGAGATTTGATCCTTTTTGTCGCCGACCAATCGTCCATTGTTGCGAATGCGTTAGCTCCGTTCAACGACCCAGCGTCGGGGCAACAGCACAAAGCCTTTCTTCGCTTTCGGTAACTTGACGACGATCAATCGAATGCCGGCGTCTTTCGCATCTTGTTCCGGTTGGTCACCGGTATAACCTTGGTCAACGAAAGCTACTTCGACCGAATGATTCGTGATGACTTGGACTTTTTCCGCCAGTTGCTGAACTTGAGCGCGTTCTTGTTCATTCGCAGGAGTTACATGCAAAGTTAACAAGTTTCCCAAGGTATCCACTGCCATGTGAATCTTGCTCCCTTTCTTGTGTTTGTGGCCATCGTAGCCAGCCCGCTCACCGCTTTCCGGGGTGGATTGAATCGTTCGACCATCGAAAATTGCGGCAGAAGGCTGCTCGGAATGACCCTTTGCCAAGCGAAGCAAAACGCGTAGATCATGCACTATTTCCTCAAAGACGCCCGCAGCGATCCAGCGTTGCGATTGTTGATAGACGACAGTCCATGGCGGCAGATCATGGGGCATCAAGCGCCATGGCGAGGCCGTCCGGACGATCCAACGAACGCCGTTGAAGACTTCACGCAAATCGTATTCGCGTTGAGGTGCATCTTCACGCATCAGAGTCAGATAGGATGCTACAAACGCCCATTCGTCATCGGTAACATCGCTTGGGTATGGTTTTCTGTTCATACCCAGAGTTTATCACATCTTAAAGTTCATAACACGCTCTAGGGAATTTACGTTTAGAGTTGGGGCGGCGATTGAACTTGATCGAAAAAGATTTACTTGCGTTCGCGTGGATCGTAGATTTTCCGCTCGTGGAATGGAACGCGGAATTGAAACGCTGGGATGCCGCGCATCATTTGTTCACGTCACCCAAGGCCGAAGATATTCCGTTGCTCGATACCGATCCCGCGCGCGTGCGCGCCAACTCGTACGATTTGGTTTGCAATGGCTTTGAGCTCGCGAGCGGGAGCATTCGCATTCATCAGCGCGCGGTGCAAGAAAAAATTCTCGCGCTGTTGGGCGGCATCGCGCCGGGGATTGATCGGTTGATCGCGTTGTTGTGCGATGAAACTTCGATTCGAGATGTGATCGCGTTTCCGAAAACGGCGCAAGCAACGGATTTAATGACCGACGCGCCGTCGGAAATTTCCGAGATGCAATTGAAAGAATTATCCATTACAACTCTCAAAGCGTAATGCGCGTGCGCGGTTTTGTTTTTTTGTTTGCGCCTTGCCGCGCGCAACTTGATTGGTCACATAAGAGTTCAATTTGACAACGCGGCAAAGCGTGCTACCATTTCAAGCGTTCCCTGCGGTGTACGTGATCGGCCCTTTGGCGTTTGAGCCAACACTTTACTTTCGGGAACCGGTTCTGCTGAGAGCGCGACCTCTCCTTCGGGAGACTCTGTCCACTTGACGAGGAGGTTCCCACCTGCACTTGCAGGTTCAAAACCCTGGTTGTACACGGCGCGGCGGGGAATTTTTTTCGAGTTTTACATGCGACGCATTCGCTTGTGAAAATGCGCCGCATTTTTTTATGCCCCTTGACACTGCGCGGGCGATATGTTATTTTTCTTTTAGACTGAGCGAATGGAGCGCGCATGCGCAAAGAACGCGTCACGGAAAATGTTTATCTGTTCACGAGCGAAATGTACGCGCAGGTTACCGCGAGCGCGATCGTCACGAGCGAAGGGACGGTGGTGATTGATACGCTGCCGTTTCCGCGCGAGACGCGCGAGATGTTGGATTTTTTGCGCGGTGAATCCAAACGCGGCGTGCGCTATGTTGTGAACACGCATCATCACGCCGATCACGTCTATGGAAATTATTTGTTCGACGAAGCCGATATTGTCGCGAGCGATAAATGCCGCGAGTTGATGCGTAAATCGGGCGAAAAAAATTTGGCGGAAGCGAAAGCGCAAACACCTGACTTGGAAGAGGTCGTCCTGCGTCTACCCAATCTCACGTTCCCGGAAAAAATGACATTGCATCTGGGCGAGCGCGTGTTGCGACTGATGCCATTGCCCGGACACACGCTGGATGGGGTCGGCGTGTATTTGGAGGGCGATAAAATTTTATTCTCGGGCGACGCGGTCATGCCGATTCCATATTTTTTTTGGGGCGACCGGACGGTACTGCAAGAGACCCTGCGCGCGATTCGCGAAATGAATTTAGAAAATATTGTGCAAGGGCACGGCGAAGTTTTGTTGAAAGGTGAAATCAACGAAACGCTGGATGCCGCGCTGACGTATTTGGATTGCGTCTTTGATAAAGTCAAAACTAAAATGGCGGCGCGCATGTCGAAGGAAAGATTGGTGAATGATATTCCGTTGGAGAGTTGCGGCTATGCGGGAATTGAATTGGATGGTCTGGTCAAGCAATTGCACCGCAGTAATCTCTTGCGCGTATATCAAACCTTGACGGTGAAACCAAAATGAAATTTCAATTTGATCCGCGCAAAATGATGACACCGCGTTATTTATTTATTTTTGGAATTTTGGGCGTCGCGTTTCTCGCGGTAGTGTGGTATTTGGTTTCGCCGCTCTTTATCAATACGCGCGTGAATGAAACATTTCCGTCCGCCGCGGATGCCAAGACGCAAGAACCGGCGGCGATGAAAACCGCGATGGCAATCAGCCGCGCGGTCGCGGTAAGCGAAGCCATGCCGACGAACGCGCCCGCGCAAGCCGCGCAATCGCCAACTCTGATCGCGAGTGGAGATTTCAAGGAAGTCGTGCATGAAGGCAAAGGGAAAGCCGAATTATTTCGTTTGCCCGATGGATCGTATTTGCTTCGGTTTGAAGATTTCCAAGTTTTGAATGGACCCGATCTGCATGTGTGGTTAGTTCCAACCGATAAGATCGCGCCGACGGTTGGACAAGAGATACCGGGTTATTTGGATCTCGGAAAATTAAAAGGGAATGTCGGCGCGCAGAATTATGCGCTCGCCGCCGGAACGGATGTGACGCGATTCAAATCCGTTGTCGTGTGGTGTCAACCGTTCAAGGTTCCGTTTATCGCGGCGACGCTGAAATAATTCCGCGGGCACGTCGAGGGCAGAGATGCCCTCTTTGATTTTTGGAGGAAGGATGGCAGTCAAAAAAATTTCCGTAATTTGTTTCGGTCTCGGTCCGATTGGGTGTGGCATTGCGCGCGTCGTCGCGTTGCGCGCGGATTTTCAAATCGTCGGCGCGATTGATATTGATCCCGCCAAAAAAAATCTCGACGTGGGCCGCGTCATCGGATTAGAGCGCAATCTCGGCGTAAAAGTTTCGGATGACGCGAAAAAAATCCTGAAGAAAAAAGCGGAGGTCGTCATTCATTCCACCGGCTCGTACCTCGATAAAGTCGAGCCGCAGCTCGCGCAGATTTTGCAAACGAAACACAACATTGTTTCGACCTGCGAAGAACTTGCCAACGCGTGGTCGCACGGAAAAATCGCGGCGCGCGTGGACACGCTCGCGCAGAAAAATAAAGTGAGCGTGTTAGGTACGGGCATCAACCCCGGCTTTATGATGGACACTCTGCCGATTATGCTCACAGGGTTGTGCCAAAATGTAAAGAGCGTGCGCGTCAGCCGCGTCGTGGACGCATCGGAACGACGCGAGCCGCTGCAGAAAAAAATCGGCGCGGGGTTGAGTGTGGAGGAATTTAACGCGCGCGCCGCGAAAAAAGAAATTCGCCATGTCGGTCTCGCGGAATCGGTCGCGCTGGTTGCGCGCGCGTTGCGATGGAAATTGGACAAGATCGAAGAGACGATCGAGCCAGTGATCGCGCAGCAGTTAGTCCGAACCGAATTTACCAAAGTCGCGCCCGGACGCGTAACGGGCGTGCATCAAATTGGATTCGGCGTGAAAAATAATTCGCGCGTGATCGAATTGGATTTGCAGATGAGCGTTGATGCGGGCGAATCGATTGATGAAATTTGGATTGATGGCACGCCTGAAATTCATACGGTCATTCACGGCGTTCACGGCGATTTGTCCACCGCCGCGATTGCCGCGAATTCAATTCGCCGCGTGATCGCCGCACCGCCAGGATTGTTGACGATGGCGGATTTGCCGATTATTTCAGTGGGATAAAATTTTCACCGCAGAGAACGC
Source organism: Chloroflexota bacterium (assembly GCA_016200825.1). GTDB lineage: Bacteria > Chloroflexota > Anaerolineae > UBA4142 > UBA4142 > JACQEA01. The sequence goes on from JACQEA010000178.1 coordinate 6,859, forward strand.
AAAGAAAAAATTTTCTTGTTATTTTGGGACAGGTTTGGCAAGGCCTCTTGACCTTGTGTTGTCGCCGTATGATAATAAGTTAAGGAGGAATCCATGGCAGGCAAATTGCATCCGCACGAAGAAATTCTGAACGCGATCCGCGACGAGTATCGCGATATTTTGAACGGATCGAGTCAAGGCATTTACATTTATCTCGACGATCCGCATAAATTGTGCAACGAAAAATTTGCGGCGATGCTCGGCTACAAATCCGCGGCGGAATGGGCGGCGAGTCCGCAACCGCTCGATGATGTCGCGGAGACGAGCATGGACGCGCTTGTATCCGCGTTTCAAAACGCGATGAATAATAAAGCCGCGTCTTTAGTTTCGGTGACGTGGAAAAAGAAGTTGGGCGGGACATTGAAGACGAACGTCATCGTCGTTCCGATTCATTTTCACGGCGAGATGCTCGCGTTGCATTTTGTTGAATGAGAAGGCGACGCGCAATACAAGGGGCGACCGCGAGGGTCGCCCACATTTTTGTCTTTGTGTTCGGAGTTTACCCTGAGCGAAGTCGAAGGGCGTTCTTTGCGTGCTCTGCGGTGAAAAATATCTTCACTCGCCTCTCTCGCTTGCCGCGATCGCGCCTTGCTTGGACGCGATCACTTTGCGATATATTTCGCGCGGCGCGCGACGCTCTAGCAATTCCTCCACGCGAATTCCAAACAATTTTTCATTCTCACGCAAGTACGGCTCGATCACGCGCCAATCGTCGTCCTTGAATTCCACGAATTCCGCTTCATTCAATTGATCGTCGGTGAGTTTACGATTCGGATCAGCGATATATCCCGCGCCGCCGCTCGCGAGCGAGAAAAAATTTCCGCCAGGGTACGGCTGATCGAGGCGCGCTAAATTTCCGCGCGCGTTGAATTCCATTCCATTGATAATTACAAAGCCGCCGCCCGTTTCCGCGCCCGCCATAAAACTTTCCGCGCAATAATCGAGCGAGGTGCCGTTGATGATCGCGCGCACGCGCCCCACCGCGTTGATGAGCGGACGACCCGCCGCATTGCCCATCACAAAAACGTCGCCGCCTTTTGCGCCGTACAAAAATGTTTGACCGACCATTCCGTAAATCACGATCTTGCCGCGTTTCAATATTTGTCCCACTTGATCTTGCGCGTCGTTATGCGCGAAAATTTCCGCGCCGTCGAGCCCCGATCCTAAATAATCGCCTGAACTTCCGTACACGTCTATTCGCACGCCGTCGGAATTCGGTCCGAGTCCGCAACCGATAAAACGATCACCTTTGCAACGATAGACGACAAATTTTTTCCAGCCCATTTCAAACGCGCGCACGATCAATCGCGACACCGACGCATCGCCTTCGGGCGGAAAACCGCGCGCGTCGATGAACAAGGTCGAGTTGGGTGCGAAGGATCGTGGCAAATGTTCGATTAGTTCGTCCGTGACGCGCGCGTGTAGGGGCGAGGCATTCGCTTGATATTGTTCTTCGGATAATCTGGATTGGGTTGCGCCGCGTTCACTTTTTTCAGCATCGTGATTTGGCGAATGCCTCGCCCCTACCAAACGAACCGCGTCAAAAATTCCATCCAGCGCGCCGCGCACAATTGCCAACACTGAACTACGTTTCTTTTCGCCGCAATCAAAACGCAAATCGTTCAACAGCGAAAGAAATTCAATCACGCGTTCACGCGCGTCATCGGACGACGCGGCGTAACGCGCGAGTTGCTCGCACATTGCGCGCAAAGTTTTGTAATTGAAGCGTTCAAGCATTTTTGCGGCAAGCATTTCTCCAAATAGAGCGCGCGGGAACAAATCTTGCTTGAGCCGCGAATTCAACCAAGTCAGAATGAATTCATCGCGCGGCGCGCCGTTTTCGGAAAATGGACGCGTGCCGCGCGGCATAATCACCTCGCGACCGAATTTGTCATAGCATTGCATTGTCTCCGCGCCGCGTTCGCCTTTGACGGAAAAAACAAATGCGCCGCCGTCGGAATAACTTCCGCCGCGCGCGTTCCAGTACGCATCGGCGACAGGCGCGATGCGCGCGTCTTCCGCGTGAAGTGATTGAAAGAACGCATCAATCGCTTGTTTTTCGGAAGCAATCGCGCCGATACTCACCGTCATTGCGAGGAGCGTTTGTTGCGACGAAGCAATCTCCGTGTAACTAGGGGATTGCTTCGTCGCGGAGTTTACACTGAGCGAAGCGAATGTGGTGCTCGCAATGACGTCAGTGGTCTGCAAAGCAAACACTTGCGGGCGCAACATCGAAGTATCTGTGATGCCAATCAATTGCATCTCATCGCGCGCGCGATCATTCCGCGCGACGATAAAAAACCACGGACCATCGGGTGAGCCGTGCAAATGCGCGCGTTGAATCGCGCGATAAATTTTTTGTTTTTCGGGCGGAAGCATAACAAAATCGTGTTCGGTCGTTGGCGCGAGCGCTTCCAAAATATATTCCAACGGATAACCGTACACGCGATTGTA
>JACQEA010000179.1 GCA_016200825.1 Chloroflexota bacterium
AACGGCGGATGCGTATCCGCGCCACCCGCAATCACTTGCGCGAGCGGTTGCGACGACAAAAAAATGCTGAACGCTTCATCGCCCCAAATATCCTGCGCGGTGAGACGATAGAATCGCAACGCGAACGCGATCAGAATGAGCGCGCCCAATGCGCGGGTTTGAAATTTAGTGGGGCGAGAGTTTTTCTCTCGCCCCATCGGCAGAAAAGATAAAGTGTTCATTTTTCAATCGCGGCAAAACGATTCCGCGAAAATCCGATTGAACTTATTCGCGCTTGACCGGAGCGATTAGTGAATTTAGCCCGCGCCCGGATACGGATTGCCTGCCACGATCAAATCCGCGAAAATTTGCTCCACCGCGTAACTATCCGCGCCCGCAACGTACCGCACCAGACAACCCGCGTCGTTGAGCATTTGCTCATCGTCCGCGCTCAATGTCCCAGAGCCAACGACGGTAACATTCTGCGCGTTCTGCGCTTCAAACGCGCTGAACCCCACCGTCGGCGCAAAGCGCGCGATGTAATCGAGCGCGAGAATAAAATTCGTGCGCGTCGCCGAGAGATCGGGCGCGCCGAAAAGCAAATAATGCGCGATGGATTTTCCAACAGGAGTTGGTGGTGTTGGCGTGCTGATCGCAAACGCGTAATCCACTTTTGCGCTGTTCGATCCGTCGAGCAAAATATTTTCGCGCACGAGCCCCACGCCGCCAATCGCGATGCTGTACGGGCCGGGCGCGAGTTGGGTGAACGAATAATTTCCCGCGCCATCCAGCGCTGAATTTTTCGTCGCGGTTCCGGTCAGCATAACTATCGTTCCGCTCGGCGCGTTCGCGATCGTTCCATTGATCGAACTATTCGACGGCGGCGCGACGGCGAAAATAGTTTTGCGCCACGTTAATTCGTACACCACATGTTGGCGCAATGGAAGTCCAAGCCCAACGACTTTATCGCTGGGCAATCCATCTACGTACGCAGAATAGGGACCGCGCTGACTGCGCGGCGGCTTGGGATCAAAACTCGAATCGCCGGTCATGCCAAAGTTCGTGACCCCATCACCGTCCGTCGTACCCGCCGCGCGATCATCGGGCCACTGCTGCCACACTTTTTGATTCACCACGGGAAAACCATTTTCATCGAGCACAGTATAATAAATATTAACGCGCCCTTGCGCGGTGCCGGGCGCATCGCCGGGCGGCAAATATTTCGCGCGAATTAATTTCCAATATTTTTGTCCGGGTGAAATCGTCGCGGGTTCGAGCAGAATATTTAATTCACTCGTTAAGCGCGCGTCCCAATCTAATCCGATAGTTGTCGGCGGTGGAATGGGTTGGGTTGGAGTAGTGGGAGCGCCGGTCGGATTCGCGCGCAAAATCGCGGTGATCCAAATCGTCGCGCCTTGAGCAAAATGGAATTGCACCGGATCGCTCAACGCATTGCCATCGTTATCAATCACGCGCGTCCAATAATCGCGCGTCTCGGGCATAATACCCGCGACCGCGAAATATTCCAACAACCCGGACGGATTGGTCGCGCGAAAAGGAAAATCGTCTTCAAAGTACGGCGGATTGCCGGTCGGCGGCGGGCCCGCGTACACCTTGACGCGCGCATTGGAAACCGGCGCGTTGTTTGCATCGCGGACGTACAGCCGGATAATATTTTCGCCGTGCGTTTCGCTGGTGGGTGCGCTCTGCAATTGATAAAGCATCTTTGCCTCCGCGCGTCGTTCTGTGAATTGCAATTATTATAACATAGAACCCAATTGGAAAAAAGACCGGCGTCGCGCTTTATGCTATAATGGCGCGGGCGTGAAAAACATTTTGCTGTTGCATCATCCGCGTCTACCGCGCGCGTTATCTACCGCGCAAGATTGGGCGGAGCAATTGGCAAGTTTGGGCGCGCATACGAAAATTTTTTCCGCGTGGGAAGATGACGCGATCACGCGCGCCGCGGCGACGAGCGATCTCGCGATCACGCTCGGCGGCGACGGAACGCTTTTGCGCGCGGCGCGATTGTGCGCGCCGCATCGCGTCGCGGTCTTGGGCGTCAAGATGGGGCGCGTGGGATTTTTATCCGAAATAAATCCGACGCAATTCGATGCGCGCGCGATTGTCGCGGGCAGTTATTGGATTGAAGAGCGCGCGATGTTGCAAGCCGCGTGGACGCGCGGCGCGGCGCCTATGGAAAATTTTCAGGCGTTGAATGATGTCGTGGTCGGGCGCGGAAAATTAGCGCGCGTGATTCGGCTCGCCACGTACGTGGACGACGATTTTCTGACGACCTTTGTCGCGGACGGCGCGATTGTTGCGACCGCAACCGGATCCACCGCGTATGTATTCGCGGCTGGCGGTCCTATTTTGGCGCCGGAAGTGAAAGACTTGGTGCTCGTTCCTATTGCGCCGTACTTGAATCAAATTCGCTCGCTCGTTTTGCCGAAAGGCTCGCGCGTGCGATTTCGTTTGGAAACGGATCACGCCGCGATTCTAACGATTGACGGGCAAGTGGACGTTGAATTGCAAAATGGCGATCAAGTAACCGTTCAAGCCAGCGAACAGAGCGCGCGCTTTGCGCGCTTTCAACCGCGCACATATTTTTACGGAACGCTGATCGCGCGTTTGCGCGAACGAAACGACGGCGAAATATGAACATCACGCTAGAAATTTTTCTGTTTATTTTCTTTGCGCTGTTCTTGCTTGTCGGCGGCGTGCAGTTGGGGCTCGGAATAAAAATGCTCTTCGCAGGCAAAGCCAGTCTCGGCGCGATTGTCACGGGAGGATTGTTCGCCGGCGCGGCCCTTTTAGTGAGCGCGTTTTTTTATTATCCGAACCGGCGATTCGATTTCGGATTGGAAGCGGGAATCTTGTTGCTCGCAATCGTCGGCACAATTTTCTTGCCGCGCGCGCGCATCGAAGAAATCGGCGTGGGCACATTGATCGCGGTTGGGTTCGGCGGGCTGGTCGCGATGATGGGCGGATTAATTTTGGTGCAAGCCTTTCAGCAGAGCGAGGTTTTATTTGGGGTACTGTTGGGCGGATGCTGGACATTTGTCGGCGGAATGTTTTTCTTGAACGGAATCGTTGCGTTGTTACGCGGCACAGCGTTGGGGACGCGCGTGCGCCGCGCGGGTGAAATCGAAATATTGCCCGAGGAAGAATTGACGCGCGCCGCGCGTGAAGCCAAAAAGAAAAAACGGGCTTGACAAGATCGTCTCTCTCGGCTATAACGTCACGCAAATAATAGAGCGCGCGAAAGGATTACAGTTTTTTCAATGCACGTCATTCTTTGTCATCCGAGGATTACTCAATGAAGAGAATTTCTCCTCCGTTGCTCGTCGTAATTATTGTCATTGGCGTAGTAATTGCGCTCGCGCTTTCCGCTCCATCCTCTAGCGACGCACCATTCGTTTCGGGCACAACTTTTTCATCGCGTTCCATTTCGAACACGAACGAGACAGAAATTTCTGGAACGAGTTCTGTCGAAACAAATTCTCCCCTTTCTCACATTGCGCCCAACACCGCATCAGGCAAAATTGAGACATCCGATCAACTTTCGGAACGCAAACTGGTCAAGCCGTCCGAAACAATTTTTGACGCGCTCGCGAAACCGTTAGTCAACGAAGCGTACAAGCGCCGCGAGGAACGCCGCAAAACGGAGCCGGACTTTGCGAAACGAATCGACGCGAAATTAAACGACGGACGCATCAACATTTTGCTCTTTGGGTACGGTGAATCGCACGAACCGCCCGCGACTGAGAAAGCGATCATCGGCTCGCACACGATTATTTCGTATCAATTTGTCACGGGCAAAGCAGATCTCATTTCATTCACGCACGACATTCGCGGACCCGAGATCGAGCAAACCTTGAAACAACGCGGCTTTAAATCACCGGCGGTGCGAATTGATCAAGCGTACAATGTCGGCGGGTTTGCGCTCCAACGCAAAATGATTGAAGACGCGACGGGACTCGTCATAGATTTTCAAGTTACCTTCAAAGATGTGGTCATTCAAAACATGATTGATCAAGTCTTTGGCACATTGGAAGTAGATGTGCCGGTCGCGTTCAAAGTTTATCCTTTTTATTTGGAAGGACGGAAATATCCGGCGGGTTCATTTCCAAAAGGCAGTCAGAATCTGAGCGGGACGCAAGTGATTCAATTCATCAAGACGGTGCCGAACTCGGATGGCGGGTACGAAAAAAGTTTAGAGCATAATCAACGCAAGCATATTATTTTGCAAGGCCTGTTGAACGCGTTGAGCAAACGACGCGCCGAATCGAGTTTATGGCTCAAGATGACCGGCTTTCTCACCAAAGAAATGGTAACCGGTACGGTCGTGTACGATTTCGATCCAATTCCGCTGGTTGTGAAAAACGTAAACGAAACGACGACGGCGATTAGCAAATTTATGGCGTCGGAAAAATCGAGCGCGCTCACGCTTCCGCAAATTCATTCTTCGATCTATATCGTCGACGCGGCAATTGGTGATGGCGGCGTGCAATGGGTGAATGCAAACGGAAGTATCAATCCGATCACGCAACGCGATCTCAGCGCGGGCATTTACACATCGCCCGATATCGAAGTTCCTCTCAACGCGAATCCGTACGGTGATCTGGTCAACGAATATTGGCCGTCCGTGCGCGAGTTGGTCAAGCGAACGATCATGACAAATTAATCATGATCTCAATCGTGTCATTGCGAGGAGGGCTTTAGCCCGACGAAGCAATCCCCAAGTGCGTTTTGGAGATTGCTTCGTCGCAGAGTTTACAGTGAGCGAAGCGAATCTGCTCCTCGCAATGACATTTTGTTTCAATGCTCACATCCCTCGATCATTTCGCGATTCTCGTCCACGATCTTTCTGCCGCGATAGAAATTTTTCGCGCGCTCGGTTTCGATGTGCGCGCGGGCGGCGCGCATCCAGCGTTCGGTAGTCACAACGCGCTGATCGCGTTAGCCGACGAAACTTATTTCGAGTTGGTCGCGTTTCAAGACACCGCGCGCGCTGAGCAAACATTTTGGCGCGATGCTGTCCACCGTTTGCGCGTGGCGCCAGGGTTTGATAATTTCGTTCTCCTCTCCTCCGATCTCTCCACCGATATTTCGCAACTCCGCGCGCGCGGGCTTGCCGTGAGCGACGCAGAATCCGGCGCGCGTCTTCGTCCCGATGGTGAACGCGTCGCGTTCAAAGTCGCGACGATTGGTGAGACGCGTTCCGGGCTGTTACCATTTTTGATTCAAGACGAAACGCCGCGCGCATTGCGCGTTGAATCCGCGCGCGCGGGCTTGGGCGCGCAAGCGCGCGTCAAGCAAGTTACGATTGCGGCGCAAAATCCCGAAGCCGCGCGCGAAAAATTCCAAGCGTTGTTCGCGATCGAAGCGCGCCGCGTGCAGAGTACGACTGGCGATGCCCAAGGTTATCGCTTCGCGTTTGGAAATGTGAGCATCGTCCTCGCGCATCCGACGCGCGCACAAAATGCGCTGAGCGATCAATTAGAAAAACGTGGCGAAGGTTTGCACGCCGTCACTCTCGGCGTGGAAAATTTCAACCGCGCGCGAAGCGAGCTGGTCGCGCGCGGAATAAAAATCGAAGAAGATGCGCGCGGATTTTTGATCGCGCCGAAAGCCGCGTGCGGCGCGCGGTTGCGGATTGTGAGCGCGCAGTGATTTTCGACGCGCTCATTCTTGGCGGCGGACCGGCCGGTTGCGCGACGGCAATCGCGCTAGCGCGCGAAAATTTTCGCGTCGCGCTGATAGAAAAATCACGTTACGATTCGCCGCGCATCGGCGAAACGCTCGCGCCTGCGGCGCGGGATTTATTGATGACGCTGGGTGTGTGGGAAAATTTTCTCGCGCAAAAGCATTTGTCCTCTAGCGGTACGCTCGCGGCGTGGGGCAGTGAAGCGTTGATCGAAAATCATTTCATCACCAATCCGTACGGCGCGGGTTGGCATTTAGATCGCAATCGCTTTGACGCGATGCTCGCGCGCGCGGCGGAACAAGCCGGTGCGTGTGTGTACGCGAGTCCCGCGCGAAAAATTTTTGGCGAATGGTCAGTGATCATTCAAGCCGAAAAAGAATTGCAGGGAAAATTTTTAATTGACGCGAGCGGACGCGCGGGAATAATCACGCGCCAACTCGGCGCGCAACGTTACGAACTCGATCAATTGGTTGGTCTCGCGCGATTTTTTTCCGCGCCCTCTGGCGATTCGAACGACAATCGGACTTTAGTCGAAGCGACCGAGAACGGTTGGTGGTACTCCGCGTTTTTGCCGGACGCGCGGCTCGTCGTCGCGTTTATGACGGACGCGGATCTAAAGCCGCGCGCAGAGTTGAATTCTTTTTGGGACAAGCAATTGGCAGACGCGGCGCATACGCGCGCGCGCGTCACTAGCGCGCGAAATAGGAGTGAAATCGGAATTTGGTCGGCAAATAGTTACGCGTTGGATTGTTGCGCGGGTGAGAATTGGCTTGCGGTTGGCGACGCGGCGATGGCGGTGGATCCGCTTTCCGCGCGCGGGATTTACAACGCGTTGGAATCGGGATTGCGCGCGGCGCACGCGATTGCAAAAAAAAATCGCGGCACAGATTCCGCGTTGGAGGAGTACGCCGTGTGGTCGCGCGCGCGGTTTGAAAAATATCGCGTGGCGCGCGCGCAGTATTACGCGCTGGAAACGCGCTGGCGTGATTCCACTTTTTGGAAACGCAGACAAATCCCGAAAGGTTCTTGGGAGTAGCTACAGTCGAAGACATAACTATTCGTTCCGAAAAGAAAAGTTACAATGTCATTCTGAGCGACCCCTTCACTGCATTCAGGGTAAACTCCGGGAGCGAAGAATCTTGTTATGCGTATGAAATCAAACGAGTCAACAAGATGCTTCGCTTCGCTCAGCATGACAACGTTACTTGATCCCTTCGCAAGAATTTGATCTCTGCGTGATTAGCCATTCCCGAAAATCCTGCGGGTTTTATTTTTTGATTTTCGTTTGGCGGCTAAAATTTTCTAGTTCGCGTTCGTAATCCGCGGGGAATTGACGGAGACGTGATGAATCGCGTCAGGACTGACGCCGCGAAAAAAATCGCGCAGAGTTTGATCGGCGCGCAATTCCAAAATCGCGGGCCAATGTTCGCGCGCAATCAAAATCGGATGGCCGCGGCGCATTTTATAACTAGGGAACACCACACTGCCGCGTTTATCGCGAAAGGCAGAAATAATTTGCGCGACGACCGATGCTTCGAGCGCGGGTTGATCGCCCAAGACGATCAGCGCGGCGGAAGATTGCAGAGACGCGGATTGCAAACCAATTTGCACCGACGAAAGCATTTCGCCGGCGGCATAATCCGAATTAAAAATTGTTTGGGCTGACGAATCTACGAAAAGTTTTTCGAGCGCCGCGCGTTCGTGTCCGGTAATGACGAGGATTTCATCGAGCGGAGTTTCGCGCAAGATTTCCACAATGTGGGTGATGAGGGTGCGCGAACCGAAGGGCAATAATGGTTTTGATTTCCCCATGCGGGTGGAGAGTCCCGCCGCGAGCACAATTGCCGAGATCATGCGCGGAAATTATTCCGCCGCCGGATTCAGGGATGTTTGGACAGAAAGAGGAACTGGATCAGCGCGGCGAATTTGTTGCAAGGGTCGGCCGCTTTTGTGCCGCGCCACCGCCAAAATTTCCGCCATGATCGCGAGCGCGATTTCTTCCGGCGTTTCCGCGCCCACATCTAATCCGACCGGCACGCGGACGCGATCTAACCACGCGGAATCAATTCCTTCCGCGCGCAACGCGTCAAAGATCACAATAGATTTGCGCGCGCTCGCGACCAAGCCCACATAAAATGCCGGCGCGCCCGCTAATTGACGCAACGCGGGCTCATCCCAACCCCACGTCGCGATCACGACCGCGGTGCTCGCGGTCACGCGCAAATTCATCGGCGCTAATTTTTCAGTCGCGGCAACGTACTCAACCAAGCGCGTTTCATCCGCGTCGGGCAAATGATCGCGCGTGAGAAAATCAGCGCGGTCATCCACCACGCGAACGTGCCACCCCAAATATTTCGCGACCTTGGTCAATGCCGCACCGATATGTCCCGCGCCAATGATGAGTAGTTGCGGACGCGGTTCAAACAGATCAAGCAAAATTTCTACCGGCGCGCGGCGAGTGGAAGTCAATCGTTGCACGGCGCTGAGCGCGGGATTAAATCCAAGACGATGCGCGTAATTATCGGAGAGGACGCGTTGAGTTTCATCACTGATCGCGCGATCAAGCGCGGGGTTGGCAAACGAACCTATTGTTTCGCCGGAAGAACGAATCACGATTCTTTTTCCGAGCGGCAAAACATTTTCATTCCCAGATCGAATGACGGTTGCCAAAACGACCGGCTCACCATCGGCGAGCGCCGCGCGAATCGCGGATAATAGTTCGATTGATTCCGCGTCGCGCGTGGGCGGGCGAAGAATGTCAATGAAAACTTCTTGAGTGCCGCCGCATAAACCCACATTGCCTTCGCCGCGCCCGTTCAAATTGTATTCGATGAGGCGCGGTTTTCCTTCCTCTAACGCGGCTTGCGCGTCCGCGACGGCTTGCAATTCCATCGTTCCGCCGCCAATCGAGCCGGTAAAATTTCCATCGTCAAAAACGGCGAGCCGCGCGGATTTGTGGCGCGGCGTCGAGCCGAAAGAGCGCACGAGCGTCATCAGCGCGATTCGTTCGCCGCGCTGTAACGCCGTGTTGACTTGATCGAGAATATCGTTCATGTTTTCGTGTTAATCACCGGAAGACGTGGCGCCGCGATTAGCGCGCGCAGTTGGCGCGGCGGCTTGACGCGCCGACCCGCCGCGTAATTTTTCATACCACAACGGATGATGGGCTTGCACAAAATCAGTTTTGAT
>JACQEA010000180.1 GCA_016200825.1 Chloroflexota bacterium
AGGAGTTGACTGCGTTGCAAGAAAAATTCCTTTTTTTATTTGCGCGCGGCAATTCCGGTTCGCACAAACAATGTGAGAACGATCAACAACAACGCGCTCAAGCCGGTGACAAGCGCGAATGGAAATTCTGCATCGCCGCTGAGCGACACTGTAAATCCATCTAACGTAACTTCGCCGCCCGTTCCCGCGACTATTAATTCCAATGTATGCGTACCGCGCGCGAGATTTTTTACCGACACGCGCACTTGCCATTCATCTTTCGGCGACGCCAAATCCACGTAACTATTTCCATTCGAATCGAGCGGCAGTCCCGCGACGCGCTGACCATCCATCACGATCCACGCGCGGCCGCCTTCGGGATGACGATGCAAAAATAAATCTACGCCATCACCGATAAACCGAATCACCGCGCGCGCGCCCGGTTGCCGCGTCACCATCTCGCGCGATCCGCGCGCGCGCGCATCGAGGCGCGGTTGCCAGTTGCCGCGCAGTTCCACCGCGGGATTGGTTTCTTGATACAAGCCCGTGCGCGCGATGTTCGGCGCAGTCGCGATCTCTTTCAGCCGATTGTAAATCAAGCGCGGCGTAAAATCTACATCCACGATTCGAAAATAATAATCCGCGCGCTCGGGTGAAACGTCGCCGACCTGACGAAAATACCAAATATTGAACACGCCGACCCAATTCCAATTCGCGCGCGCTTGCTGAATGCCGCGCAAAGTAAATTCGGCTTGCTGTTGCTCCGTCACCCTCCCCCAAATTAATTTTTGCTCCGAAAAATCGGCGGGCGATGCGTTCCAGCCGTACTCGTTGATCCAAATCGCTTTGTTCGTATCGCCGTACCGTTCCATCACCGCGTGCGCGAGCGCGACGCGTTGAAAATTCAATTGGTTTGAATCGGGCGGATCGTCCGGGGTCGCGCGCAAACCAAACGCGTTCGCGGACAAAATATCGAAATAATTTTGCGCCCCGGCTTGATACATCGCGTCGAGATAATCGAGATCGGGATAATGTTTCCAGTACGGCGAATTGATGGACCAGCCCTCGCCGAGTGTAATCGCGAGCGGCGCAGAGAGGATGCGAATGGAGGCGTCGGCATTTTTTGCGCGCGCATACGCGATTTTCAAAAGATCAACGTATCCGTTTGGATCCGCGGGACGATTACCCCATTCGGGAAAAACATTCGGCTCGTTCCAAATTTGAATGTAGTGAATGCGCCCTTTATAGCGGCGCACGAACGCATCAATAAAATCGCCGTAATCGTTGAAATCGTCGGGCGGAGTTTGAGGCAGAGATTTATCGCGCCGCGCCCACACGGGCGTGCGATCCAAGCGCGCGATGATTTGCAAATTGTAACGCTCGAAGGTCGTAACCATCTGATCGGTCTTGTCCCAATCGAAATTATTTTTGCGCTTTTCGATTTCTTCCCACGAGAATTGTTGTTTCGCCCACACGATGCCCGCGTCGCGCGCCATCCGCACGGTGCGATCGCGTTTCCAATCTTCCACTTCGCGGTCGAGAAAAAAATTCGCGCCGTACGGATTCACATCCGTATCGGGAATGAGCCGCGGCGGCGCGGGTTCGGGCGGCGGCGTTTTCGATTCGACCCACGTCGCGATAGACCACGATAAACCGGTGAGCGCGGCTAGAATGCCGAGCGCGAGAAAAAATCGGATGAGCCGTATCGCAAATTTCAAAATCATTCTCCCAGCGAGCCGCGTAAATGATAACACAACGCGGGGTCAGCGTCAAAAATCTTCGCCCAAAAAATAACCCGACCAATTATTTTGATCGGGTCATTTTTTTCAAATCACAATTACGGGGTAACACCCCATTTAATCGTGGAGTGGCTTTTTAGCCACAGAACCACACAGAATTTCACAGAAATTTTCCGTGTGTTTCTGTGTGATTCTGTGGCAAATTGAACCGTCCACGTGCAAGAGGAGTGCTACCACTCACGGCACAAGACGCACGTTATTGTGAAAAATTGCGTTCGTAGATCAAAACTTTCCAGATGGTATCTTCACCCAACGCTTTCCACGGCGGCATCTGAGAGCCCGGTTGACTTTCGGATACGAGATAAAAGTGACAATCCAACGGAATCTTTTGCATGAACTCTTTATCGGTAAAATTTGCCGGTTTTGGATTCAAGGCCGAGGCGGCAACCCCATCCCCGCGTCCGCCCAGTCCATGACACGCGGCGCAATAACTTTCAAATGCAGTTTTGCCCGCGGCTAGTGCGGCTTTGTCATCCGGTTTGTACGGCGCGGTCTTGCCTTGAAAACTCGCCGGAACATTTTGACAATACGGATGAAGATTCGCGGTGGCAGGATTTGGCGTTGGAGTGGGCCCCAATGTAGGTGTGGGTCGCGGCGTGCCAGCTGGGGGCCACGCATTTATTTCCGGCGCTTGATCTTTCCAATTCAACAAAAACGAAACCAACGAATCCACTTGATCTGGGCGCATCGGCCCACCGAATTGATTGCTCCACGTCGGCATTTTTGCGGCATACAGATCTGGGCGCGATTGAACGGGTCGCCCGCCGGATACCGTGTCTTTAAGAAAAGTTTGAGCATTCCCGCCCCACGCGATCTGTTTGAGATAACGCCCATCGTACAAATCTTTGCGATTCAACGCGGGCGCAACGCCGGAAATTCCTTCGCCTTTTTTGCCGTGACACACAATGCAGAATTGCGAAAATAAATCCGCGCCCACTTCAATTTGCCGTCCTGATAACGCGTCCGCGCGCTGTTCGATCACTGATTTTTGCGTTGAACCAACCATACCCAGATCGCGTCCGAGATCATTGTACGTCACGACTGCGATCGGCAGGCAAGTCAGAAAAGTGAACAAGAGCCCGACCAGAATTTTGATTTGAGTGGACATGTATGGTTACCCGATTGAAATAATGGATTGGATTATTTATATCACAGGCACGACGCACCTTGCGATGCGTCGCACCGGATCGGTTTATTCGTAGCGCGATTCTTTGTGCAAGTAAATGATGCGGTCATAACTTCCGGTATCGCCCGCGCGCGTCGGCGTCCAGCGTAATTGCAACGAAACTTTTTTCAAATTCGATTGCCAATCTTCGATCACCAATACGCCTTTGGCGTCCGGTAAACCAGATTGATTCTTGCTGTCTTTCGCCAGCTGCGATTGATGCGCGACGGCCGCGTTCATTTTCGCGAGCATTTGTTCAAACTCGCCGGAATTTTTGGTGGCGTACGCTGTCAGATCGTACGTGCCGACGGTCAATTTTTCAAAACCCATTTTGCGGACAATGCCGCAATCATCCGGAATCAGCGGAATCGCGGGCAACACACATTCTTCCGGCATAAACTCTTGTCCAATTTCAACCGCGGGCGGCGCGCTGACCGCGTAGAACGGCGTACCAAAGTACGTGAGAATCACAAACGATACAATCGCGAGCATTCCAACCGTCACACCGAGTTTACGATTCTTACCCTGACGACTGGGTTGACGTCCCATAAACTTGTCCCAGAATTCGTCAATGTACGGAACGCCGAACCAAATCAAAATCAACACACTGGGAATAATAACGCCTTGCCACGCGGGGCTATCGTAAAAATCTTTGACGAGATCAAACCCAATTACGCCGCCGATAAATCGCAACGTCGGCAGAACGATGGGATCTTTCAACAGACCTTGAATCCACAAAAAATACCACGGCGCGGTCGTGTGCAACGGAGTCCGATACGGATCGGCGTGATGTTCCAAGGGCGCGTGAAAAACAAAAACGGAAAACGCGGTGATCACAAACGTGAGAATTGCCGCCCACATTAATTCTTTCGTCAACACTTCGGGCAAGTAATCCAACCGTTCTTTCGCCGCTTTGCGAACGGCGGGATCCGGATTTTCTTCTTCGCCCGCCGGTAAACTGATACCGTGCAAACGCGAGATGCGATAATAGTGAACCGAAATAAAAATGATCGCCGCGAGCGGGACGAGAATCACATGCAACAGATAAAAACGCAACAACCCATTTTGCGCGATCGTATCGCCGCCGCGCAAAAGCAAATTGGTAATATATCCCGCGATTTCTTTGGGCGGCGCGGATTTTGCCATACTCGTTCCGATGGTCACCGCCCAGTACGACAATTGATCCCACGGCAATAAATAGCCCGAGTACGAAAGTAGCCATGTGATGATCAACAACACAACGCCGGTCACCCACGTGAATTCGCGCGGATGTTTGTACGACCCGGTAAGAAATACGCGCAACATGTGCAACATCACCGCGGCAACCATCAACTCCGCGCCGACGCGATGAATATCGCGCATGAGTTGACCGAAGGGAATTTCGGTCATGATCTTGATCATGGATTCGTACGCTTCGGATTGCGCGGGAATGTAGAACACCATCAAGATCAAGCCGGTAATCGTTTCGATGATGAACGAAACATCGCGCGCACATCGGCGATGCCCATGCCGGCCGACACCGCGCGCATCGTGTTGTCCGCAATTTTCCAACCGGTTTCTTTGGTTTGCTGCAGTAATTCTTTGCGGCCATCTTTGTCGCGCGCTTTGCCAAACAATGGCAAGACTTGCTTGACGCCGTACGGCATTTTTTCAGCAACTTGCCCGCGCACGTTTGCCAAGATGGCGCTCAATGGGTTGCGGTGCCCATTGCGTTGGAACATGGTGCCTCCTAAAAACTATGACGGTGGACGGCAGATGATAGACCGACGAAATTTTTTTATCGTCTTGGGTCTATCGTCTTCCGTCCTTCTAACCGTGTCCGGTACCTTGAATAATCTTACCCGTGTCAATTTCGATATTGAGATTGGTGTCACTCGGAATTTGCATCGGCACGCCTTTTGGATCCGTCAGCGCGACCGGCTTGCCGTTCGCGTCCACAAATGAAATCACCATGCGATCCAAACTGCGCGGCGCGGGACCTTCGATGTACGTTCCATCTTTTTGATATTTCGATCCATGACAGGGACATTCAAAACGTCCCGACACCGGTTGCCATTGATACAAACAACCGAGATGCACGCACACATCGTACAGCGCGAGCACCGCGCCATTTATATTCGCGAGCCAGAATTTTCCTTCGGCATTGTGAAGCGGTGGATCGGTTGGTTTGGGCAGAACGTCGCCGGCTTTGCCTAACGGAATTACGCCGCCGAATTCTCCCACTTTGAAACGCGGAAATGAAAAGAAAAAAGTTGCTCCGCCAAATCCGACGACAAAGACAAATCCCAAACTCGCGAGCCACGCGTAATTTAGGAATTCCCGTCGCGTGAGGGGAGGCATTACGGGGATTGCTGGTTCTGCAGTTTTGGCTTCCGCCATCGGAACACCCTCTCCTTAAAAGTTACGCATGCGTTTCACTAACGCGGCAAGCACGCGCCTAAAAATTATCTGCGGAGTAAATCGCGCGCATTATAGCATAACGAAAACCGAATAGCAAATTATCGCGGGCGAATCTGCCCAGCAAAAAAAACCTTTGACAAAAAATTTTGCGTGTGTTAGTCTAACGGCGAGATGGTCGCATAGTTAGTTGGTCTGATAGTCAAATAATCGGGTGGGGACATCGTCGCGGTGTTTCAAAAATTTTCGGAATCCCTTCGCAACTAATGACGATACGACTAATAACCAATGGTGCTAGTTTGACAAGCGACAAGGGACTTGCTTATGCTGATGGTGACCAAACCTTCAGCGAGGAGCAAGCCCCATGTCTACCGAAGATTTTATCACGGAATTGTTTTGCCGCATAGATGATCAGATGC
>JACQEA010000075.1 GCA_016200825.1 Chloroflexota bacterium
GAAGCATCTCGAAATCGGCGCGAAAAAAGCGGGACGCAAAATGGATGATATTGATCGTCCGCAACTCGTTGTCTGTTCCGTGGACAAAGATCACAAACGCGCGGTGCAAGCCGCGAAAGAATTGCTCACGCAATATCTCGCCCAACAACCGCACATTGCAAAAGCGAGCGGCACGCCGGAAGAAACGGTGAAAAAAATTCAGAGCATTCTCGGCTGGCCCGCGACGAAAGAACAAATTCATCAAGCAATGCAATTTGTCCCCGATGATTTGATCGAACGTATCACCGCAAGCGGCACGCCGGATGAAGTGAAGAAAAAAGTTGACGAATATAAACGCAATGGTTGCACGTGCCCGATTTTGTATCCGTTGGGCGAAGATGTGAAGTTGATGATTGATACGTTCGCGCAGAACTAGTTTCAAGTTTCAAACTTTCAGGTTTCAAGTTCTCACTTGAAACTTTGTAACCCGAAACTTGGAACGAAGCATCATGAACAAGCATCCGCGTTTCATTTTTCATTCTCAGTCACCGATCAACGGCGGCGTCCCGCTCGATTTGCTCGCGCAATCGTTCATCACGCCAACCGAATTATTTTTTGTGCGCACGCATGCGCCCGCGCCAATGATTGATCCCGAGCGTTATCGTTTGCGCGTGGATGGGTTGGTCAAACGAAAAATAGAATTATCGCTGGATGAAATCAAAAATAATTTTCCGCCGCGCACATTAAACGCAACTCTGCAATGCGCGGGCAATCGCCGCGCGGAATTGAACGCCATCGCGCCGGTGCCGAATGAATTGCCGTGGGGCGCTGAAGCAATTGGCAATGCGACGTGGCGTGGTATCGCGTTGCAAGATATTTTGGCGGCGGCGAGTGCGCGCGATGACGCATCGCACGTTGCTTTCAGCGGACTCGACCAAATTGAAAAAGAAGGTCACACGTTCAGTTTCGGCGGATCCATTCCGATTATCAAGGCGCGCGAGCCCAATGTTTTGCTGGCGTACGAAATGAATGGCGCGCCGCTCGCGCCGATTCACGGATTTCCTCTGCGCGTGATCGCGCCGGGTTACGTCGGCGCGCGCAGTGTGAAATGGCTCGCGCATATTACCGTGCAAAAAGAATCCTCATCAAATTATTTTCAGACGCGCGCGTATCAATTATTTCCAGCGAATATGCGCGCCGAAAATTTGGATTGGACAACCGGATTGCAACTGAGCGAATTGAATGTCAACTCTGTTATCTGCGAACCAACCGATGGCGCGCGCCTCCAAACAAATTTTGTTTTAGTACGTGGTTATGCGATCAGTAGTCGCGCACTTGCACGCGTGGAAATAACTTTGGACAACGGCGCAAATTGGATTAGCGCCGAAATGTTAGGGACAGAAAATTCTGATTCCACGTGGCGCTTGTGGCGCGCGCGCGTTGATTTGAAGCCCGGGCGAAACGAAATCGCGGTGCGCGCGTGGGATTCTGCCGCGAACACGCAGCCCGCGAATCTACGCGACGTTTGGAATTTCAAAGGTTATATGAACAACGCGTGGCATCGCATCAATATTTTTCGGAATAAATAGACATGCTCAATCTCCGCGAAATTCACAAACCCACAACGCTTGAAGACGCAATCAAATTTTTGCGCCAGCCCGATACCGTCGCGATGGCGGGCGGTACGCAATTGATCGCCGACCAGAAAAAAAATATCCGCGCGGTTGTTGATCTGAGCGCGCTCGGCTTATCGTACATTCGCGAACGCGATGGCGCGATGATTTTCGGCGCGATGACGACGCTCGCGGAGGTAAACGATTCGCCGATTGTGCGCGCGGCGGCAAATGGCGTACTCGCGCAAGCCGCGCATCGCACCGCCGCGAGTTTATTACGCAATCAAGGCACAGTCGCGGGCACAATCATTTCCGAACCGAACGGAATATTCAACACTGCCCTCCTCGCGCTGGACGCGCGAATTGTTTGCGTTGGCGAAAAAGAAATGGATGTCGCGCTCACGGATTTTCTCGCGATGATGGATCACTTCACGATGGGCGGACTCGTGACGGAAATTATTATTCCCGCCGCGTCGCTCACCAAACACACGTCACTGCA
>JACQEA010000181.1 GCA_016200825.1 Chloroflexota bacterium
AAAGATGTTGGCGTGGGATTGATTCGCGCAATTTTGCGCCAAGTGGAGGTGACGCCTGAGGAATGGAATAATCTTTAGGAGTAATTTACGAAACCGATTATTTTGGCGCAAGAAGCGAAAGGATAAATTGAAGGTAGAAGAGTGGTAAAATATTTGCAACGAGATGTGTTTATCATCACCGCTTTCTTCACCGATCAAGAAAAGAAAGGAACGCGCTTCAGAATATAATCACAGTCAAACACCCACTCATAGCGGGACGTGATGATGATGTGCAACAAACACTGAAGAATCCAAATGAGATTCGCGTGAGCAAGAGTTTGCTGACATTCCGCTCCAACGCGCAAGTGATCTCGCAAACGGATAACAGACTCACCTATGGACTTGACCAATGGAATTCAAATGGGATCCGCAGAAAGCGGCGAAGAACCTACGCAAGCACAAAGTCTCCTTCAAAAAGGGAGCGACGTTGTTCAATGACCCGCTCAGTGCTACCGTCCCTGACCCTGACCACTCGGACGAAGAAGGCCGATACATCATAGTTGGTATATCGAATCGTTTTCGACAGTTGATTGTATCTTTCGCGGAACAAGGCGACCGCATTCGGATTACACCTGCACTTGCGTGCGGTGCAAGTGTCAGTGCGCGCGAATTGACACGCGCCGAAAGGAAAGCATATGAAAAAGAAACTCCGTAATGAAATGGATGACGAACTGCGCTCGGAATATGATTTGCGCGAACTACTCAAGGGCGCTGCCCGAGGGAAATACACGGAACGATACCGCGCTGGCACGAACTTGGTGTTACTAGCCCCCGATGTAGCAGAGGCGTTCCCGAACGAACAAGCAGTGAATGAAGCGCTGCGCTTGGTACTTCAGTTGACCACGATTCCAGAGAGCAAGAAGCGAACAGTCAAAGCGTAACGAATTGAACGCCGCCAAACTTTACAGTGACCCGAATTACAACTTATCCAACTGACGCGATCAAGGAAGGAGCGCGAATATGGCTCAAGTAAAAGTCTACTACGACCAAGTCGGGAGTACCCTCACGGTTTGGTTTGGCAACCGCAAGATGAATATGTGGCTGAAGAAACGGGCGACGAAATAGTTCTGATGAAGGACAAGCCGGGCTTTGTCATTGGATTTGAAAAGTTGAATTTCTCTGTTCCCAAGTCCGCCCATTTGTAGGTTGCATTTGAAACTATAGCCGCGTGAAAGCGCGTCCGCAAATTTTTTTCCGCGTACTTGACTTGCCGGAACATCGTGGCTATAATCCGCCCAGCTTTTAGAAAAGAGAGGGGAGCGATGACCGGCTCTCGTTACGCGCGCCGCCGCCCGAATTTGTGTGTCATTGCGAGGAGCGAAAGCGACGAAGCAATCCCCAAATTGAAATTGGGAGATTGCATCGCGGAGTTTACACTGAGCAGAGCGAATGTGCTCGCAATTACATGGTAATACCTTCCGTTTCACGCGTTTATGCGCGTGGGCGAAAGGTGTTTTGCATTTTTCAATCCCAAGGAGGGGAAATGAAAAAAATAATTACGCACCCCGCACCCCGCACCCCGCGCTAGCATTCCTTGCCGCGTTGCTGCTGGTGCTAGGCGCGCCGCATCAATCCCAGGTTTCCGCCGCGCCGCTCTCCGCGACCGCGGGTCCAAACTATGCCGGGACGGCAACAAGCGCGACATGGAGTAGTCCCAGCAACGCGACGGGAAGCCCTGACAATAATTGTGCCATAAGTACTGCTCCGTCTGTTACTATCGATCTGACCGCCTTTGGATTCAGTATTCCGGCAGGGAGCACAATAACAGGAATCCTGGTTGAGCCCAAAATAGGCCAATTCGTGGTTGCATCCAGCATAAGTGCGCAACTATTGAAGGGCGGGTCGCCGACTGGTAGTTCCAAGACTTTGAGTTCGACCAGCGTTGGCGGTGTCTGCTCTCTTACTGTATTCGGCTCAATGGGTGGAACTGGAGACACCTGGGGTGCATCATTAACGTCGAGCGACGCCAATGCCTCGAATTTCGGAGTGCGAATTACTGGTTCCACAAATAACTCAACGCATCTGGACGCAGTACGAATCACAGTCTTCTATGATCCGGGAGCCGCAGATGTTCCAGAAGCAAATACGCTGTTGTTATTCGGCGGCGGTCTTGGCGGACTGGCAACGTGGTTGGGTTGGCAGAAAAGCAAATTGCGCGCGCGCCAAAATAAAAATTAACCACGAAGGACACGAAGGACACAAAGATAAAAAATTTTTCTTCTGAACAAGAGGTACAATTGTCATTCTGAGCACATTCGCTTCGCTCAGTGTAAACTCCGCGAAGAATCTCGCGAGAAACTTGATCTTTCAAAGTACTTTGCGAGATTCTTCGGTCGCTTCGCTCCCTCAGAATGACAGGGTAGCAACTTGCGTTAATTAGGATTGAATTGCAAGCAAGCTCGGATTATGCGCAGCAAGATTTTTCACGAGCAACTCACGGCGAATGCTTCGCCCCTACGTGACAACGCATGAATTCCAAATCGTTTCAGCACGTCAACGCGCGTTGGCGCGCGTTTTTTTTCGTCGCGGCGCTTTTTGTTTTTCTTCCCACTTTCGTTTGGCTTTTCGACGCGTGGCAAAGCGATCCATATTACTCGCACGGACCGCTTGTCGTGCTTGTCTCGCTCTATTTTTTCTGGACGCGCCGCCGCGTCATTGCGAGGACTGCGAGCGAAGCGAAGCAGGACGAAGCAATCCCCTTGTTACGTGGAGATTGCTTCGCCTCTGCGAGGCTCGCAATGACGTCGAATAATTTCGGTTTCGCATTACTCGCGATTGCCCTCGCTCTCCATCTCTACGCGATCACTTGGCGCGCGTATTACATTTCCGCGCTGATGATTCCGCTCGCGCTCTTGGGCTTGCTCGTCGTCCTCTATGGCGCGCGCATCGCGAAAAATTTTTTGTTCCCACTCGCGTTTCTCGTTTTGATGGTGCCGCTTCCACTCGCAGAACAAATCGGTCCCGTTCTGGAAGGATGGACCGCAGCGAGCGCGACCGCGCTCGCGCAAATATTCGGCGTGCCCGCGACAAATAATGGCTCGCAAGTTTTTCTGGCTAATTCTGCGTTCACGGTTGGAATTCCGTGCGGCGGTTTGCGCTCGCTGATCGCGATGATCACATTGACGACGCTATTCGCGTACATCATGCAGGGCGCGGCGTGGGCGCGCGGCGCGATTTTCTGCGCGGCAATCCCCATCGCGCTCGCGGCGAATACGTTGCGCATCGCACTTTTATTTTTTGTTGCGCAACAGTGGGGCGCGGATGCCGGTTTGACGTTTTTTGATTCGTGGTCGGGCTCAGTTTTATTTTTCGCCGCGTTTGCGATGCTTCTTCTCGCTGCCAAAGCAATTGGACTCCGGCGCGTGCGCTGGCAAGTGGTGCTGCCACAATGATTTCATTTCGATCCGTTATCCTGTTCGCGATCCTTTTCGTCGCCGCGATTGCGACCGTGATCATCAGCGCGCGTCCCGTGCCGCCGGTTCCAAAGCCGAACGCGGTTGCTACTTGGACGCCGTTGAATTCGTACTTGATTGATGTTGCCGGCTGGTACGAAATCACACCCAACGAAAGCGCGGTCTTTAGTCCATTCGATTTAAGTATTGAGGGATTAAAATCTTTGCCGGCAATTGTCGGCAGTTGGCGCGGTGAACCGTACGATATGGGACCGGCGATAGATCAGTGGTTTGAAAATCCCGATCTCGCGCTCTCGAATTTTTATCGCGATGATCGCGGACATCAGGCGTGGCTGTCAGTGTTCGGCTCGCGCGGGCGCAAGAGTTACGTTTTATTCGAGTCAACCGCGATCCGGAAAAGGGAGTGCTGACGATGCGCCTGCATATTCCGGTGATCTCCACCGACACGGACGCGTTCAACGCGGGCGCGGATTTTCTCCGCGCGTTATTTCCACAAGTCACGAGTTGGCGGCGATTTTGATGTATGGAATGCTGCCGACCTATCCCCTTGCTCCCCTTCCCTTTTTCTCTTTATCCGCGTTATCCGCGTTCGTCTGCGTCCTATTTATTTTTCTGATAAATCACCGCGTTCTCATCCGCGTAAATTTTTTTCCACTGCGCGTCCAACGCGAGCGGCGTGAGCAGAGGCGCGTCGGGTTCGACTAAAATCAATTTCACATCATATTTGTCTAACCGCGCGCGCCAATCGCCTTCGCCGCGATACGTTCGCAAAAATTCCTCGATAAATTTATCTCCATAAACATCCGCGCGCCCGTCAATAAATACGCGCGCGTCAGGATAACGCCGCCAAATCAAATAACCACCCCAGCCGTACGCGTTGTACAACGGCGCGTTCAATTTATTTTGCGCGATAAAATCCACCGCCGCCGCGGGAAATTTCGCGCGCTCGACCAAAGTTTGATTTGAAATCACCGCGAATACTCGCGCCACGCTCACACCGAGAATCAAAATTAGTATCAGCCAATTGATTGCCGCGAGTAAGCGTGATGTTTCCGCGCGCGATGCAAATACTTTGTTCCATCCGCGCGTCGTAATCCATTCCCAAACATTCGCGGCGAGAATCGGCGCGGCGATGATCGCGAACAACGGAATATTCCGCGCCGAGCGCAACGCGGCATACGCGAATCCCGCGAGCAAAAACAATTCGGTCGGCGCGGCGCGGCGGCGCGCGACTGCGAAGGATGCAAAAGTCGCGAGCAAAAGAAAAGCAAACGGTTGAAATTCATTCAAATGAAAATCGGGCGAGAACCATTCTTGAATGTACGTTTGCATCGCGCGGCTTGTGAGCGTATCGAACGGATACGTGTACATCATCGCGCCGTTCGGGTTGAGCGGAACGACCGCGATGGTTACGAAGAGAATGATCGAGAGCGTGACGAGCGAGGAGGTGTTTGTCATTGCGAGGAGCGATTCTTGCGACGAAGCAATCCCCAAATTGAAATTAGGAGATTGCTTCGCCCTTTCTGGGCTCGCAATGACGCGAACTAATTCACCGAACCAATACACCGCGATCACAACAATGCCGAGCGCATACCCGCTATGTAGATTCACCCAAAGGACTGTTAAAGGAACGAGAAGCCAAATTCCAAATGCGTCATTGCGAGGAGCGAAGCGAAGAAGCAAACCCCAAGTTGGAAAATGGAGATTGCTTCGCTCACGGAGTTTACCCTGAGCAAAGTCGAAGGGTTCGCTCGCAATGACACTTGTATCAAGCACAAATAAAAATACACTTGTGAGTAACAACGAAATCATTTGCGGACGCACGCCCCACGTGGGCGCGGTCGCGAGCGCGGCGAACAACAAGACGAATGCCGCGGAGTACGGTTTGCCTTCGCAGCGCGCGTAAACAAACGCGAACGCAAGCGTGATGATGGCGGAGAATATCAGAATGAGCGCGGGAAAACCCGCGAGAGAATAGAGCGCGTAGATAAATACTTCGGACAACCATTCGTGCGCGATCCACGGCGCGCCCGCGCGCGTGAACGAATAAATATCTGAATGCGGAATGGTTTGCGTCTCGAGAATGAATTGTCCGGTGCGCAGATGCCACCAAAAATCGGGGTCTTGAATTTCGCGCGCCGACATCACAAAGACGGCGAGAAAGAGGATAGCGGTAAAGAGGCGGCGAGTGGTAAGCATTGCAAATGGCGTATGGCAGATTGCAGATAGCAAATCGCGGAAGATTATCTTTTTGGTTTTGCTATTGGCAATTTGCTATCGGCTATCCGCTAACTTTCCGCGCGTATAGCGTAAACAGATCGCCGAAATTTACGGGGATGGCTTTGGTCAAAAGATTCGCGCGGCTCATCGTCGCGCGGATCAATCGCGCCAGAGTTTGATTGTACGGCTCGAGGCGCGTGGCGAGATAGCCGACGCGCAAAAATCGGCCTTGCGGATTGGAACGAATAACTTGAAAGCCAATTTTTTCCAACAGCTTGCCGAGCGTGCGCGGCGAAAAATAATACAAATGCATTTCCATCAACCAGGGCCAGCGTTTGCCCATCGCGCGCGCAAACAGCGATTCGATATCAATCGTATGCACCGCGAAAATTCCGCCGGGTTTCAACACGCGTTGAATTTGTTTTAATTCCGCGGCAGGATCGGTGAGATGTTCGATCACATCCCACAGCGTCACGACATCAAAATAATTCGCGTCCAACTTCGCGTCCGCGAGTGTGCCGGTGATCACGCGCAAATTGCGGCGACGCGCTTGTTCTGCCGCCCACGTCGAAGGTTCGACGCCCCACGCTTCCCACCCGCGCTCTTGCGCTAGCTCAACCATCACGCCAATATGACAACCCACATCTAACAAGCGACGCGTTTCGGATTGATGAATCAGATCTTCAATCGGTTGCAGATTGCGGCGAAATGTAAGGACGCGCCCTTCGCGTTCTTCAACATACGTTGGATCCTGAACGACACTATAATTTTCATTGACAATCGTACTCGCCCAACGCGGATTCGCGTACACCAGCGCGCAGACATTGCAACGAACGATCGGTGGATGAACGCCGTATGCCGAACTGGTGCAACGAAAATCTTTTGCGTCGGGGGTCGAATGCGTCAGCGTGCTGGGAAATAAAAGTTTGAAATCTTTTGATCCGCACAAATTGCAAGGAATAAATTCGTTCGGGGTGACATTCATTTAGCAAATCCAGATTTATTCACTCACGTTACGCACTCTTTGTCACCCTGAGCGAAGCGAAGGGTCTTGTTGTTCCAAAAGCAACCAAAATTTTCTAATAGCGAGAAGAATTCATTTGAAACTACAAGATTCTTCACTCGCTCCGCTCGTTCAGAATGACATTGCGTAAGGTGAGTTATTCAAACTGCCGCCGCGCGAAACCGCGCCCGCGTCGCAAAAATAATCGCAGAACGGTGTACGTCGCTTTGACAATTTCCGCGCGCGAGATTTTTGATTTGCCCGCGCGCCGGTCTTCATAAATAATCGGCGTTTCGCCAATCCGCCAGCCGCGCGTTTGGCACAAGAAAAGCATTTCGATCAAAAACGAATAACCGTTTGAAAAAATGTGATCGAGGTCAATCGATTCCAAAACCGCGCGGCGATACGCGCGAAAACCCGCGGTGCAATCTTTGGCTCTGAGCCCCAACATTACGCGCGCAAATGAATTCGCGCCCGCGCTGAGGACGATGCGCTTCCAACTAAAAAATCGCGTGCCGCCGCCCGCCACATATCGCGAGCCGATCATCACATCCGATTTTTCGAGTCCGCCGAGTAGATCAGGAATATAGCGCGGGTGGTGAGAAAAATCCGCGTCCATCGTAACGATCGGTTCGAAATTGAGCGCGAACGCGCGCCGCATCCCGGCAATGTGCGCGGTGCCCAATCCCATTTTTGCCGGGCGATGAACCGCGTGCACGCGCGCATCGCGCGTCGCCATCGCGTCCACTAATTTTCCAGTGCCGTCCGGTGAATTATCGTCCACGACAATGACGTGCGCGCCAATGGGCAATTTCAGAATGTCTTGAACCAATTGGGGAATGTTATCGCTTTCGTTGTACGTGGGAATGATGACGGCAGACGGCATTGACGCTCCAAAATAATTTGCGCGCTCATTGTATTCTTTTTCAAGCAGAATGCAAACAAAGAAAAAAAACGCTGTCATGCTGAGCGGAGCGAAGCATCTCGTTGACTCGATTGATTTCATAATGCATAACGAGATTCTTCGCTCCCTTCGGTCGCTCAGAATGACATTGTACCTTTCCCTTTCGGAACAAATAGTTATCTATTCGACTCTAGCCCCCCCAAAAATTTTGTCTTGATTACTCAGGCAAGAACTGAATCGCGCGCGGCGCGAGCGCGAGACAAATTTCTGCGCCCACGCGGATTGTTTCTGCCGAATCAAACGTCAGCCGCGTACCCGCGCGCGTTTCGATCACCACGCGCGATTGATTGGCGTGATAGCGCGCTTCGATCACGCGCCCCCTAATTTCATTTTCGCGCGGCGTAGAATCCAGCGGCGAGATTTTTGCGATCGCGTTCGGACGGAGCAAAACAAATCCGCGCGCGCCGCTCGATAAACCGCGCGCGTCCGCGTGAAATATTCCCGTGCGCGTTTCTACGACCGCGCGTGAACCATCCACGCGCGCGATTTCTCCCGCGAGCAAATTGCTTAAACCGAGAAAACGCGCGATGTACGCGTTGGCGGGTCGCTCGAATAATTCCTGCGGCGCGCCGCTCTGCGCGATGATGCCATCGTGAATAATCAACACGCGATCCGCGACCGCGAACGCTTCGGTCTGATCGTGCGTGACATACAACGCGGTCATGCCGATTTGTTTTAGAATGTCGCGCACTTCCGTTTGCAATTGCTCGCGCAAAATTCGATCGAGCGCGCCGAGCGGTTCGTCGAACATCAAAAGGCGCGGGCGCGGCGCGAGCGTGCGCGCCAGCGCGACGCGTTGTTGCTCGCCGCCCGAAAGAGACACCACATTGCGCGCGCCAAAATTTTCCAAGCCCACGAGCCGCAACAACTCGTTCACGCGCGCGATCATTTCGCGACGCGGCACGCGTTGCATCTGCAAACCAAACGCGATGTTATCAAAAACGTTGCGATGGGGAAAGAGCGCAAGGTCTTGGAACATCATGCCAATGCCGCGCAAATGCGTTGGCGCGTCGCGCAGGTTTTGATTTTCAAAAATGATTTCGCCGCGCGCCGCGTGTTCCAGACCCGCGATGATTCGCAACAGCGTGGATTTGCCACTGCCGCTGGGACCGAGCAAACATGCAATTTCGCCGCGCGCGATTTCAAACGTCACGCCGCGCAAAAGTGGTTGATCGTCAAACGATTTGTGCAAGTCGCGCAAGATCAGAATATTTTTTTCCATGTGGCTTTTTACTACAAGACTTTCGCTCCAATTGAAATCGTGGTTGCTTTAGGTGTCACCCTGAGCAGATTCGCTTAGCTCACTGTAAACTCCGCGAAGGGTCTCGCGAGTTCCAATTAGCGAGATTCTTCGCGGAGTTTATCCTGAAGCATTGAAGGGCTCAGAATGACAGGCGAAAGTCCTGTACTGGAACGTGCGACGCACTTGTCAAGTGCGGCGCGCGTTTGCGCAAAATCAAAATTCGCCGAACTCACCCACGCGAAAGCGTTCCAGCAAAATAATCGCGAGCGCGCTGACGACCATCAAGATCACGCTCATCGCGACGGCCTGTCCATAATGTGCGATGCCCGGCTCGCCGAGCAAACGATAAATCGCGAGCGGCATCGTTGGAAATTCGGGCAAGGCGATCAACGCAGTCGCGCCAAATTCGCCGAGCGAAATCACAAACGCGAAAATTCCGCCGACGATGAGCGCGCGCGCG
>JACQEA010000182.1 GCA_016200825.1 Chloroflexota bacterium
GAATAATTTCTTCTTCGGCTGAACCGATATGTCCGGGATTCGGTTCGGGCGAATCGTTTGGCGGTGGATCGTGACGGAGAATGTAGACGATTGGAAATATTCCAGCCGCCAATAATTTTTCGGCGAAAAGTACGCTGCTGCCGCGCGCGTCCATCACCTTGCACCACTTGACGCGCATCTCGACCAACTGACGAATCCAATAATCGAACCCTTCGGTCCCACCATTCCAATCCGCAGCCGCGTAGCCGCGCACGCCGCGTCCGTTATCACCAATCGGACGCGGAAAATCGGCAAGCGCTTTTGGCATTACCCGTTCGCTCCTAAAAAATATTTCGACTTACTCATCCACGCGCCACCACTGCAACGCGCGTTGGTACTCTATCATTTGCGATTCTGGAATTTTTAGAAACGTGCCTTGCGCTTCGGCCGCGAGCGATCCATCCGCGAGACGAATTTCGCCGCGTCCGTCCAAGAGACGACCGTGCAAATTCACCACCTCGCCCTTAATTTTTACTGGCGCGTCAATTGGAATTGGTTTTTTGATTCGGACGTTTAGCCGCGCGGTCATGCACCAAAAATTTTTCGCGATGGCAGTGCGCCCGATGACTTCATCCAATAACGCGGTCACGAGTCCGCCGTGCATCACGCCGGGAAAACCTTGATGCTCCGCGCGCGGCGTAAATTCTGCAAAGACACAATCATTTTCATCTTGGAAAAAATGTAAATGCAAACCGATCGAATTATCGCGGCCGCATACAAAACACATACTGCTGTTCGGTTGCTTGATCATCCAACAAACTCGCCGAGAATTTTTTCCAACTCCGCGATTAGCTCGGGCTTGAGCGGCGCGCCGCGTTTGATTTTGCGGAGGGTGTCTTTGAGATCATCGGCGCGTGCGACTTGTACACGCGCGCCGTTCAATTCTAATTGGACTTTAGGATCGGTGAAAATTACGTAACCATCTATTGGCACGAGCGCGGCATTTGACATTTTTGTCGCGAGAAATTTTTTCAGGCGCGCGATTTCCGCGCGCAACTGCGCGCCCGGATTGGCTAACGGCTCGCGGCCCATTCCGCCAAAGACGCGCGATAAACGAAACGGCTCGCGCCATTTCTCGCCCTCGAGCATCACGCGCCCCTCATTCGGTTTGACTTTGAAAACGATCAATCCGTTCGGGGTGAGCAAAACGTGCGGAGCGGGCAGAAGAAAATTATAGAGCTGATGTTTGTTATCGAATCCCTTGAGCGCTTTTTCTAGCGCGTGATCCGCACGCGGCTCGCGAATATATTTGTTCGCTAACGCCGAACCGATGTAGGCGAGAATAAATCCGACGGACAAGGTCACATACGCCAACAAAATATTTTCGGACGTGAATGAAAGCAACAATGACCCCACTAAAACGGCAAGCCCGCCGAATGTTGCATAGCGGGCGATGCGCGCTTGACGTTCGATCAATTTAGTGTTCGTGAATAAACGCATTCAACTCCTTGAGATTCAAAAAAACAGAAAATAAAAAGCGGACGAGATGCGGGTCATCAATCGTTCGAGAAAGTGTGTCGCCAAAAATAGTAGACGCTTCCTCGAACGAGACTTGGTGTCTAGTGAGATTTTGGGGGCGGGTGTTATACGCCGTTTCTTGTGGCCAACTCGCGTTTTGCTCCAACAAAAGCGGCTTCTTCTAGTTCTACTCGCTCCTGAATAACGTGTGTGAGCCATTCCTCGATATTCGGTTGCCGATGTAATCGCGCGAGGAAAGCCGCGCGAGCCGCGAGCTCAGCGGGAATAGACAAAGACGCTGACTTTTTTCGACGTGCGCGGATGGGTTTCTCCCACGTTGAATCGTTGTCCGCTTGTGCGACTACAATATTATCAATTTCCTCTTGAGAAAGTTTTCTTTTCATGCTGGCTCCTGCTTTTATATCTGCCATCCTGTAATGATACGAACAATACCTCTTGGCTTGAGTTGGAAGATAATCTTGAGTCGCCGTCCACCAATGGTTCTTCCGATCAACTGGTATCGGTCACGATACGACTTGTTCCGACGGACGGTGAAATCTGAGAAGAAACATTCTACGGCTTCATCAAATGTGATGCCATGTGCGGCAAGTTCATCTCGTTCAAAGTCGTACTCGAAATCAGATGGTGTAAAGCGATGCCAGTTGACCAATGGAAATCATACTCCTGTCGAGTATCGCGACAAGATGGCAGAAAACGAATGGCGCATAACGCTATCGCCCGCCGATTCCGCCGCAAGGTGCGTGCGAAATGAAACCGCGCCACGAATTTGGAAAGACGTTTCAGCAAACGCCCAAGCCTCGCGCCATTTGTGGAATCGCTGCGCCTCTTTGGAAACCAATCTGCAATTCGCCAATGGCGTGAGGCACGTGTTTTCCGTTCGTGCAGTGTAGTCTTATCGCTCCTTCAGAGCGCGCGATACACTTCGCGGCGATGTCGAACGTAGAGTACTATTATTTGCTGTACTTGTGTGTCAACTTCATAAACAATGCGATAATCACCGACGCGTAGCCGATATAGTCGGTCGGCGTCTTCCAATTTTTCTACCCCGTGAGGGAAAGGGTCATCTTTCAATTTCTCAATCCGTTTCATTGCGCGTTCAACTACCGAC
The DNA here is from genome assembly GCA_016200825.1 of Chloroflexota bacterium. Taxonomy (GTDB): domain Bacteria; phylum Chloroflexota; class Anaerolineae; order UBA4142; family UBA4142; genus JACQEA01. The sequence continues at coordinate 2,627 of JACQEA010000182.1, forward strand.
TTGGGCAAACGACGGTAATCCTTGTGTACAGATGGCTTGAAGTCAACTTTATAGGATGCCATCTTTCTTCAACCGCAGTTTCATTTCATCGAAACTAATTGGTTGCTCATCTCGGCGTTCGGCAACTATAGCCAAGTCGTGTAGGTCTTCAATCAATCGCTTATACCGTTCCAGCGAAAGAATCACGCTCAACTTTTTTCCTTTTGTATCAATCACGTATTGTTCTTGCGCCATTTCCATTTTCGTCTTCTCCTTCCTTTCTGATATTCTAGCGCGCGCTCCTGCGGATGTTGGCGAAATTTCATCACGCAATACAAAATGTGACGGTGTCCCGCAACCTCATTGAGGTGAATCCAGCCATTAGCGGAAACAATCACTCGTTAATCAGAATATCTTCCCAACACCAAGCATGCGTTTTGTCCGCCTAGCCCAAACGAATTTGAAATCGCGATGTCTACTTTTACATCGCGCGCGTGATTGGGAACGTAATCCAGATCGCAGGCAGGGTCGGGGTTTTCGTAATTCGCGGTCGGGTGAACTTTGTTATCGCGAATCGCCATGAGACACGCGAGCGCTTCAAACGAACCCGCCGCGCCCATCGAATGACCGAGCATGGATTTGGTGGAACTGATGGGAACTTGATAAGCGCGTTCGCCGAAAACTGTTTTGATCGCGAGCGTTTCGCCCGCGTCATTGAGCGGCGTGGAGGTGCCATGCGCGTTGATGTAATCTACATCTTCAATCGTAATGCTCGCGTGCTTGAGCGCGTTGCGCATGACTTGGGTCGCGCCAATCGCTTCGGGATCGGGCGCGGCGAAATGATACGCGTCGCTGTTGGTCGCGTGGCCGAGGACTTCGCCATAAATTTTCGCGCCGCGTGCGCGCGCGTGCTCGAGACTTTCTAAAATAAAAATCGCGCTGCCTTCGCCGACGATGAAACCATCGCGCGTTTTGTCAAAGGGACGACTCGCATGTTCCGGATCGTCATTGCGCGTCGAGAGCGCTTTCATCACGCTGAACGCGGCGAACACAATATCGGAAATAATCGCTTCCGCGCCGCCGGTGATCATCAAGTCGGCGTAACCGCGGCGAATCAAATCTGCGGCTTCACCAATCGCGTGCGTGGATGCGGCGCACGCGGTGGTCACGGTGGAGTTGTAGCCGCGCGCGCGATATTTTTCCGCGATGTAAAACGCCGGCATATTCGGCAAAATGGATGACGCCAAAAACGGACTCACGCGGTCGGCCCCTTTTTGCATGAAAACCTTATGCCCTTCAATCGCTTCGACGAATCCGCCAATTGCCGTGCCGATTAGTACGCCCGCGCGCCAATCATTCTCTAAATTATCAATCCCCGCGTCGTTCAACGCTTCGCGCGCCGCGGCAAGACCAAAGAGCGTACTGCGCGCCATCCGTCGCGCGTCTTTGGAATCCACATACCGAGTCGGATCGAAATCTTTCACTTCACCGGCGATGCGCGTTTTGAAATTGCTCGCGTCGAACAGAGTAACTGGCCCAATGCCAGATTTTCCTTTCAACAAATTCTGCCATAATTTTTCAGGCGTGTCGCCTAACGGTGTGATCGCGCCGATTCCGGTGATGACCACGCGCGGTTCAACGCGTTGTCTGTTGCCATTTGTGCTCATGCGAAATCTCCTAATTTAAATTCTGCGCGATGCCGGCGCGAATCGCGTCGAGCATATTTCCGTCTACGGCTTGAATCGCCGCGCGGATCGCGTTCTTAACCGCTTTAGCGTTAGAACGCCCATGACCAATTATAGTTACGCCGTCCACACCCAACACCGGCGCGCCGCCAATTTCCGCGTAATCCAAACGTTTGCGCAACGCGTCAAACGCGGGCTTGGCAAGCGCGGCGCCGACGATCGCGAGCGGGCGACTTTTTATTTCCGCGCGTAAAAAACCAACTAAACTTTCCGCGACGCCTTCCATCGTTTTGATCATCACGTTGCCCGCAAAGCCATCGCTGACGATCACATCGGCAAAACCGCGCGGCACATCTTTTCCTTCCGCGTTGCCGATGAAATTTATTTTACTCGTTTTCAAGCGCGCATAGGCTTCGCGTACCGTCGTTGTGCCTTTGCCTTCTTCTTCACCATTCGATAAAAGCGCGACGCGTGGATTGGGAATGCCCATTACTTTTTGCGCGTAAATAGATCCCATCAGCGCGAATTGAAAAAGATTTTCGGGTTTCACTTCGGCGTTTGCGCCGATGTCAAGCAACAGCGTGCGCGCGGTGCCGGAGGGAATAACTGCCGCGAACGCGGGCCGGTCAATGCCACGAATGCGTCCCAATCCTAACAATGCCGCCGCCATCGCCGCGCCCGAATTGCCCATCGTTACAAACGCATCGGCTTGTTTTTGTTTTACTTGCCGCACCGCGACATTCATCGACGCGTCGCGTTTGGATTTAACCGCGTCCACGTGATCCGTCATCATAATTTCTGTGGCGGTGTGAACGATTTCAATGGTTAGCCCGCGTGAATCGTGTTTGGCAAGTTCGGTTTTTATTTTCGTTTCATCACCCACCAGCGCGATGCTTACATTCCATTCGCGCGCGGCTTGCACCGCGCCGTCTACATCGGGTCGCGGGCGCGCGTCACTACCCATCGCATCAAGCGCAATCTTCAACTGAATCTCCTTGACTCAATGTGAATTTGAAATCGCAAAATTACGCGCGGGAGTATTTTACTCGACTTTTTCGCTCCGTGCAAGGTCTTGATAATTTTTCCAAACTGTATTACACTCTGTTTCAGAAAATCGCGAGAGGAATCCAATGCAGGTCTTGTTGTTGAAAAATGTACCGGGCTTGGGAAGCGCGGGGCAAATAAAAAAAGTGACCGAAGGATACGCGCGAAATTTTTTGTTGCCGCGCAAACTCGCTGTGTTCGCCAGTGATGGCGCAGTGAAACAATCCGAAGCGATCAAAGAGGCGGCAGTGCGTCGCGAAACGAAAACGCGCGGGGAAGCGGAAGAACTCGCGGACATTCTCAAACAAATTTCGCTGACTTTTCGCGCCAAAGCCGGAGAAGGAGATCGTTTGTTTGGATCCATTACGGCAGGCGATATTTCTGAAGCGCTCGCGCGCGAAAAAAGAATTACGGTGGACAAGCGCAAGATTGAATTGCCGAATCCGATTAAAGAATTGGGTGTGAAGCAGGTCGAGATCAAATTGCACGGCGATGTAACGGCAACGGTGACGGTGGTAATTGAAAAAGCAAGCGTATGAATTCCTCCAAGAGCAATTCTGAAAACCCCGCGCTCGTGCGGTTGATCATCGCGAACGTACCCTGCGCGATCTGTCAGCGGCGTTATTCCTCGCGCGATGTGCGCGTGTTGGATCGCCGCGACCATTTATGGGCGTTAGCCGTCAAGTGCCGCATTTGTGGAACGGAAGCGATTCTCTTTGCGGTGATGAACGACAAGACGACGCGTCCGATTCGCACGGATTTGACGCCAAACGAGTGGGCGCGTTTCCGGCACGCGCCGCCGATCAACGAAGACGATGTAATTCTTTTGCACGATCACCTCCAAGCATATACCGGAGATTTTTCGGAAATTATGGACGAACCGTTGCCGGACGATTAGGATTTTTGCGCAGATGGATTTTGCCCGACCCGCACCGGAGCGGGTTTTTTATTTTGGGAATTTGACACGCGCGCATTTTGGCGTATAATGCAATACAGGATACCCCCATAGGGTATATCATATTTAGGAGGAATAACGAATGGCAGAAACAACACCTGCGCCCATCCACGTCAACGACGCGGATTTCAAAGAAACGATTTTGAATGCGGCGCAACCTGCGGTGGTGGATTTTTGGGCGGCGTGGTGTGGACCGTGCCGAATGATCGCGCCATCGGTGGAAGAGCTCGCGCGCGAATATGCCGGTAAAGCCGTCGTCGCCAAGTTGGATGCGGATATGAATCCGCAAACCATTATGCAATACGGCGTGATGGGGATTCCGACGCTGATCTTTTTCAAAGGCGGCAAAGAAGTGGATCGCTTGGTGGGCGCATATCCCAAAGCGGCAATCGTCAAGAAACTCGAAGCGGTGCTGGCGAAATAAAAATTTCCACTGGGAGGCAGAGATGGCGGATGATTTCAAATCCGAAATGATCAAGCGCTTGAAGCGGATCGAAGGACAAACGCGCGGCGTTCAGAAAATGGTCGAAGAAGCGCGCGACTGCGATGAGATCATGCATCAGCTCAATGCGATCAATGAAGCCGTTCGAAGCGCGAGTCGCTTGATGGCGGAACAATATGCAATGGAATGTTTACAGTCATCGAGCAAACGCGGCAAAGCGCGCGATACGTTGGCGGCGGAGATGGTGGACATGATTACGCGCGTCGCGCGCTGATGAGCGCGACGCGCGTAATATCTTTTGAAAAAGTGGATCAGAAATATTTAAGCGGAGGGCTGGTGGATCCAATCGCGAAAATTTTCAAGGAATATAAAACGATCGCGGTGGTAGGCGCGTCGGATAATCCGGCGCGTCCGAGCAATCAAGTCGCGACCTATTTACAGCACCAAGGATTTCGCGTCATTCCCGTCAACCCGCGACTCGCGCGCGTGCACGGCGAAACGTGCTATCCGGATTTGCTTTCAATTCCAGAATCAATTGATGTCGTGGATATTTTTCGCAATCCTGCATTTGTTTCCGAAATTGTCGAGCAAGCGATTACGAAACAAGTCAAGGTCGTGTGGATGCAGCCGGGCGCGGAGAATCATCCGGCGGCGCAACGCGCGGAACAAGCCGGTCTTCAAGTCGTGATGAGTTTGTGCATGATGACCGCGCATCCGGGAATTGATTAAGGATTCGAAATGAGCAAATCAGTTCGCACCGCGCGCGTGCGCTGGATCAAGGGCTTGCAGTTTGAGGGAAAGAGTGGATCGGGACACCGCGTTGTGTTGGATACGTCAAAGCAAAACGGCGGTTTCGATCAAGGCGCGAGTCCAATGGAATTAGTTTTGGTTGCGCTGGCGGGTTGCACGGCAATGGATGTGGCAGACATCTTGCGAAAAAAACGTCAGGCGCTCGAAGCGTTAGAAATAAAAGTTGAGGCGACACGCGCGGAGGAACATCCGCGCGTCTACACTCACATCGAAATGGTTTATCGTTTGCGCGGCAAAGCGTTGAACCCACAAGCCGTCGCGCGCGCGATCGAATTATCCGAAACGAAATATTGTAGTGTCGGCGCGATGCTGGGCAAAACGGCTCACATCAAAACGCGCTTTGAGATCGCGAAATAAAAGACCCGGCTGGATTTCAGATCCAGCCGGGTCTTTTCTACATCACGATTTGATCATCTTCGCGCGTAAATCGCCGCGCGAGTTTTTGGATCAGTGTCTCACTCGGTGCCAGCAACGCGCCCGGGATAATAAACGCGAGATGCGCGATCAAGAACGGCGCGACAACTACTTCCGTACCGGAAAGTTTTAGCGCAAAGTACGGAATCCACGCGCTGACACCGATCGCGATCAAGATTCGTCCGAGCACTGTTCGCTTCATTTTACTCGTTAGGAGCGCGCAGCTTGAACCGAAGTCGCGGAGGTTTGCGTCGCCGGAGTACTTAACGCGAATCCCGCGAAAATAAAGATGACTGCAATCAACTCGCTGATCCGAAATAATTCTAAACCACCCAACACGCCTAAACTATGCGCGCCCGCGGCGACAAGCCCTCCCGCCGCGATCAGACTCGTCGCGAGCGCGCGCTGACCTTGCGTTCGTTGCCGCGCAAATGAAAACGCTGATAAAAGCGCGCCGCCCACAAAGGCAATCGAACCAAAAATGTTCAGCGTCGCCACCACGAGTCGCACCGGAAAAAACGGAAAGAGTTGAACGGGCACAAAAAATTCTGGCGTCGTTTTCAATCCACTCGCGTCCAAAGGCCATACGAGAATGAGCAGGACGCCGATTACCGAAAGCGCAGAAAGAATTTTCAAAATTAGATCCGCCCAGGATTTGCGAATGGTGAGAAAGAGCGTTCCCATTCCAAGCCAAGCGGGAATCAATAGCGCGCCGGTCGCATAATAAGCCCGATACGACCACACGTCCCATCCATTCACGGTTGCCCACAACTCGGCGGCAACAGCGATTGTCCACAATCCAAGCGCGATGCCCCACAAAAGCTGATGGATTTTCTTGCGCTCGAGATATTGGCGCGCGACCAGCGCGGTAAACGCCGCGCTAATTGCGATGTCTGCAAGTGAAATCAATCCGTTGGCGTTCATTGTTTGCTCCTTCTATTTGATCCGATTTTTTCAATTGAAATCTGCTTACGATGGTTCAGCGGATTTTACCGGCGGGCAGTTCATCTTTCACGATACGTTTCCACCATTGCAATCAGCATTTCGTTCGCGAGATGGTTAAGCGGCTGATAGGATTTTAGCGTATCGGAATCGCTCTCCATCTGCGCTGATCTATTTTCAATCAATTCTTCGAAAATATAATCCCTGAAAAAAAGAAACGCGCGCAACGCATCGGTGACAGAGAGTTTTGCTTGCTTGCCAATTTTTCCATACTCTCGACCGAGTGATTGCGCGCGGTGCAGATAACGGGATTCCTTCTCTTGATCGCGCAAGACCTGCAAAATCAATTGCATAAAGCGTCGCCCCAAATCGCGATGTTTTTCGATTAGAGCCGGATTCAAGTGGCGGTACCATATTTCTTTTTTCAGACGACCATCGGCAATTTCCAAATGGGTTCTGCCAACAACCGTATGCACAAATCGTTCGGCGCTTTTCGCGTTGTGTTGCGGCGAAGAGGTTGCCTGCTTCATTTCAGTTGTGCTGAAACGACGATGTCCGCCCGGCGTACGAATCGCGCGTATCCTGCCTTGATTTGACCAATGCCGTAATGTCGCGGGACTGACACCGAGTTGCTTGCTGGCTTCTTTGAGTCCGAGCCAAAAAGCGGTGGGGTTTGTTTTCATTTTAGATTCTGATAGATTTTATAACATATTTTGTAGACTTTTGCAAGCTTTTTTCAAACAAAAAAAATCCAGGCAAAGTTACGCGGATTAGTTTGGCAATCAGGTTTCGAGCGATTTGATTTGAAGAACTTGTTTACGCGCGCCGTTGATGTGAAGACGAATGACTGTCGTTGCGGCAAAAATACCTAACAGTACAATCCCATAATCGCGCCGCGATCACCCGCGTAATTCTCGGTGACGTCTGCCAAATACGCTAGCGCGGCGGGCGTGAATCCGCTTTGCACCATGATGCTCACGACCAAACCAATTGCAAGAGGCATAACTAGTGGCGCGTCAAGCGAGGGTTGATGATTGAGCAAGAAAAGAAAAAGACAAGTGAGAAACAATCCGCCCGTGCCGATCAACATCACCAATGTCTTTTTCAATTGTGGAAACGCAACGCTCCACACCAGAATTCCGATCACAAATACGACCGCGTACAATGCGCGAATATTTCCCGCTTGAAAACTATCGAACCGTCCGACTAGCAATTGATTTGAGAAAATACTGTTGTCGGTCAACAGTCGCGCCGTGAGATTAATGAAAACACCTAACACGGCATTGATCGCGATCCAGGCGGGCGCAAAACTTTGCACGCTTTTGTTCGTGAGCAATTTCAAATAATGCTTGAGCGAATGATTCGTCTCCGCATTCTGCTCGCGTTTTACTTCGCGAAATTCCGCAAGCCCGAACCAGAGAATAATCAAACTTGCGAGATAGATCAGCGCATTCAACGCGAACGCGGGACTCGTGAGTGGAATTCCCGCGACCACTGTCGGCGCGCCAAAATTTCGCCATAACCATCCACCCAACGAAAATCCTAACGCCACGCCGCCAATCGTCGCGATTTCAAAAAAACCAACCATGCGCGCGCGTAGTTTTTGCGAATGCGATGTCGCTTCTGCGAGATAGCCCAATGTTGCGGGTGCGTTCGCCGCAGTGGAGATACCTTCGAGGATACGCGTAAAGACCAAGAGCCAAAGCAGTGTCGTCATCGCGGTGATTTGAACTGCAATCGCGCCAAAGAGGGGTCCGAAAATAATAAATAATTTGCGACCATAGCGATCGCTCCACGCACCAAATATGGGCGCGCCGATCAACTCCGCCGCGAAAAATGCGCCGATAATCAAACCGCCAATCGTGTAGGACACT
>JACQEA010000195.1 GCA_016200825.1 Chloroflexota bacterium
CACGCCGAAGAACCGTTCGATCCGTTGCGCGCCGCGCGCGAGCAAGGCAATACGTTGGTGCAAGCGTTTCATGAACGCTTCGCCGACAAGCGCGGCGTCAACGCCGAAATTTTGCACGATGTGGTCGCGCTGGCGAATACCAACGGCGGCAATATTTACGTTGGCGCGAGTGAAAGCGCGCGCGCGGCTGTCGTCGGCGTCGAGCGGACTGAAAGCGCGATCACGGATTTACGCGCGGCAACCGCGCGGCAAATCACGCCCCAGCTCGAAGTGCAAATTGATATTCTCAAAAGTCAAGGCAAAAATGTTTTGCAAGTCATTGTGCCGCGCGGATCGGAAGCGCCGTACGCGCTCGACGACGCGTACATTTACGTTCGCTCGGAAGGCGAAACAAATTTGGCGGTGCGCGATGAATTGATTCAACTCGTGCGCGAAGCCATCGCGCTTGGAACGCTCGCGCCCACCGCGACCGCGCCGGCATCCACCGCGCCGGGTGCGGTGAGCGAAACAATTTCTCCCAAAGTAAAACCGCCACGCACCGGCGTTGAAATCGCGTCCTTTGAAGTAAAAAAAGGCACCAAATATTTTGCGGTGCGCGATCTGCGGAACGCGCGCATCGTTACGAATGTGACGCGCGCCAGCGCGCGCAAATTGTGGCAGTACGCGATTGAAGAGCGCGAAAAAAATCCAGTTGATGCGCACAAAGTTCAATGGGTTGGCGATATTGGAATTTGGAAACAACACAAGCACGGCGGAAAAATGCGCTACGATCTGGTTCAGCGCGCGGGCGAAAAAATTTTTGTGTATTACGGCGTGACCGAAGATGGAATTCATGATCAATGGCGCACGCTCATCGCCGGTGAAGAAACCGGCGCGATGGAGATGAGCGCGCCAGAATTGCCTGCCGACGCGCAAGTGAATGCAGATTTGATCGCGCCGATGAATGAAATGGAAATGCCGCGCGAAATGGAAGACGCTTCCGAACCGCGCGCGGAAATCGCGGCAGAGATGATTCCGCCAATAGATGTTGCGGAAGATTTTACCGCAACGGCTGAATTAGAAACACCAGCCGAAATGGAAATGCCACCCGCGCAAACTGAAACTGAAATTCAAACTCCGGCGAATGATTTACCTCCGGTCATTCCCAATCCAAGTGAACCTCGACCTTCTGACGCGCAACCAAAGTCTACCGCGCAAACGTGGCGCGAAGAATTGGAACGCGCGATGAAAGAGACCAACGATCGATCGCGCGCGGATTAACGCGAATGAAATTTTCTCGCTTGATTGGGATTCTTTTTCTTGCTTTGGTTTTGATCGCGCCACCGCGCGTGCGCGCGGAAACTCTTTTCACTCACACCGTCGCGTGGGGTGAAACGATTACGAGTATTGCGCGCGCGTACGATTTATTGCCGCAAGAAATCGCGCGCGTGAATCGGTTTGATTCCAACCGTTGGCTCTGGGTGGGACAAACGCTGACGATTCCAACGCGCGCGGGCGATCAAAACGATTCACTCATTCTCACACCGAGCGGTTATCACATCGTGCGCGCGGGCGAATCACTAGATTCGATCGCGACGCGGAACGGCATTGATGTGGGCGCGCTCGCCTTCGCGAATGAATTGCCGCCGAATGGAATTGTGTACGCGGGTTGGTCGTTGAAAATTCCCGGCGCGTCGGCAACATACGCGAGCGCGCAATTTGGCGCGACCTCAACGTACATCGTGCAACGCGGTGATACGCTTGCGGCGCTCGCGCTACGCTTTAGCACAACGATTCAATCGCTCGCGATTGCAAATAATATTCCCAATCTCTGGCTGATCTACGCGGGTCAACGTTTGAAAATTCCGCGATTCAACGCGGCGCGTGCAAACACCGTTGCTTTAGTTTCCGCTTCAAACGAAATTCGTCTCGCGAACATTCCGCTTTATCGCCAGCAACAAACGTTGACGTGCGAAGAAGCCGCGGCGGCGATGGCGACGCGCGGAAAAATTTCTGAAGCGCAATTGCTCGCGGTGATGCCGCGCGATGATAATCCAATGCGCGGCATTCGCGGGCGCACCAATTCGCCGGACTTTGGTAGCTTGATGGATTACGGCGTGTACGCGCCCGCGTTGCTAAAAGGTTTGAGCGCGCTCGGAATCAAATCAGAAATTTTATTTGATTCGAGTTACGACGATTTCAAAAACGCGATCCTCGCGCATTTGCGCGCGGGTCGCGCAATTATTTGGTGGCAGACGTGGCAAGATTCGTATCAATTGCCGGTGCTGATCAAAACCAACGATGGTGCAATGGTAAGGGTCGTGCCGTACGAACACACGAGTGTCATCGTCGGCGCGAATGATCGCGGCGTGATCGTTCACGATCCGTACGATGCGAGCGCGCGATTGATCGCGTGGAATGATTTTCGTCGCGAGTCAGAATATTTTGATAACATGGCGTTGGTGATTTTCAATTAGGACGCAGGTGAACGCGGCAAAGTGTCATTGCGAGGAGGCGCGCTCTTCGCGCCGACGAAGCAATCTCCAACACGCATTTGGGGATTGCTTCGCAGCAAAAACCGCTCCTCGCAATGACATAGTCCGAATTCGCTCGCGTTCCAAAGGTTTTTGTTTTGAGTAACCGTCCTCGCACGCGTGATCTTGGAATCAAAATTGGAAATTTGGAACCGGGCAAGTGGAATGCAATCACCGACGTGCCCGGTATTCGCGTTGGACATTCGACGATCATTGAAGGTAAAGGCAAACTCGTTCCCGGCACCGGACCCATTCGCACGGGTTGCACCGCGATCTGGACGCACGGCGGCGATATGTATTTGGAAAAAGTAACCAGCACGGTGCATCGCATCAACGGATTCGGTGAAGTGACCAACGCGGAACAAATTCACGAGATGGGATTCATCGAAGGTCCGATTATGATCACGAACACGTTCAATGTTGCGCGCGTCGCGGACGCGGTGATGGATTGGCATTTGGCGCGCAATGATCGAATGGGCGCGGAAACGTGGGGCGTGAGTCCAATCGTCGCGGAAACGAGCGACGCGTATCTCAATGATATTCGCGGACGGCACGTTGCGCGCGAACATGTTTTTCACGCGATTGATTCCGCGCGCGACGGCGCGGTCGAAGAAGGCGCGGTCGGCGGCGGAACGGGAATGACGTGTTATGAATTCAAAGGCGGCATTGGCACGTCGTCGCGTAAGATTCCAGAAAATCTTGGCGGCTATACTGTGGGCGCGTTGGTTCAATCGAATTTTGGTTTGCGTTCGCAATTGATGATTGATGGCGTGCCGGTCGGAAAAGAATTGCTCGATTATGGCGGACGCGCGCGCCGCGCGAGTGATCCCGCGCGCGATAAGCAAAGCAAATCAATCATTGTTGTCGTTGCAACCGACGCGCCGTGTTCGTATCGTCAACTGAATCGTCTCGCGACGCGCGCGCATAACGGACTCGCGCGTACCGGATCGCACAGCGGCAACACGAGCGGCGATTTTGTGATCGCGTTTTCCACTACGCGCCGAAAATACGCGAACAATGATAAGCACGTTGTAACGGTCGAGCAGATCGTCGAGACGACGGATCTGATCAGTTATTTATTTTGGGCGGTCGTCGAAGCGACAGAAGAAGCGGTGTTGAATTCGCTTTTCAAATCCGAAACGATGATCGGGCGCGATGATCGCGTTGCGCACGCGTTGCCGATTGAAGAGACGGTGGAGATAATGAAAAAGTACGGGCATCACGGGGTTCATAATCCGTAGGGGCGAGGCATTCGCCTCTGAAAAATCTTTTACGATCTAGCTTGGAATATTCCAATCTTGTTCTCGAATGAATCTTGATTTGGCGAATGCCTCGCCCCTACCCAACATGCGTATCGGCATCCTCACGCTTTCAGACCGCGCGGCGCGCGGCGAATATTCAGACGAATCGGGCCGCGTCCTGCGCGAAATTGTAGAAAAAAATTTCGCGGGCGCGGAAATTATCGCGGCGATCATTCCCGATGAATTGCCGCGCATCAAACGCACGCTGAAAAATTGGTGCGACAAAGAAAAACTCGATCTGATTCTCACGACGGGCGGCACGGGCTTTGCACCGCGCGATGTCACGCCCGAAGCCACGCGCGCGGTGATCGAAAAAGAAGCGAGCGGTTTAGTGTACGCAATGCTCGCGGCGAGTTTGCAAAAAACGCCGTACGCGATGTTGACACGCATGGTCGCAGGAATTCGCGGCAAGACATTGATCGTGAATTTGCCCGGTAGTCCCATAGGCGCGCGCGAAAATTTGGAAACGATTTTGCCCGCGTTGCCGCACGCGTTGGAATTGCTCAATGAACAGCCAACGCAGCATTGAAAGAACTAATGCCTTATTCGTACTTTTCTAAACTCGAATGTCCGCGCTGCGGTCACACGCACCCGCGCGAAAAAATCGCGACGTTGTGCGCCGAGTGCGGCTCGCCGCTGTTTGCGCGGTACGATTTGAACGCCGCGCGCGATAATGTCATTGACGCGCGCGAACCGGGGTTGTGGCG
>JACQEA010000184.1 GCA_016200825.1 Chloroflexota bacterium
AGAGGCACAGAGGACACAGAGATGTCATTCTGAGGAGCACATTCGCGGAGTTTATCCTGAACGGAGTGAAGGGCTCAGTGTAAACTCCGCGACGAAGAATCTTGTTATTCGAATTTGATTCAACGCCGCATAACAAGATGCTTCGCTTCGCTCAGCATGACAAAGCATTTGACTTTTCTTTGCGTTCTTGGCGTCTTTGCGGTTAGATTTTTTGTGGAGAATGAATGATGTTAGGTCAAGAAAAAATCCGCGAGCTTGCAAAGCAAGTCCTCGAAATGTCCAAGGCGAATCAAACCGAAGTCGTTATTACCGCGAACGATAGCGCGTTGACGCGTTTTGCGAATTCATACATTCATCAGAACGTCGCCGAATCCGATGCCGAAGTGCGCGTGCGTGTGGTGTACGGAAAAAAGATCGGCGTCGCGTCCACAAACGATTTATCCCCCGAAGGACTCAAACGAACGCTCGATACCGCGCGCGCGATTGCGCAATTGCAACCGGACAATCCCGATTTTATTTCTTTGCCCGCGCCCCAACCGATTCAAAATGTCGAAGCGTACGTGGAGCGCACCGCAAATTTTTCAGCGGATCAACGCGCGCAAGCCGTGCAGGTGTTGTGCAAAAAAGCCAAAGAAAAAAATGTTGTCGCCGCGGGCGCGTTCACAACCGCGAGTTTTGAAATCGCGGTCGCGAATTCGCTCGGCGTGTGGGCATATCATCCCGGCACGGTTGCGGAAATGAATACGGTGATGACGGCGGATTCCGGATCCGGTTATGCCGCGTTCGCATCAGCGGATGCGCGCGCGATAAATGCGGAATCTATCGCGGCGGAAGCGATCGGCAAAGCGCTAACCGCGCGCAATCCAACCGATTTGGAAGCCGGAGAGTACACGGTTTTGTTGGAAGAGTACGCGGTAGTGGACATGTTGGATTTTTTCAATTTTCTCGCGTTCAACGCGCTCGCGGTGCAAGAAGAGCGCTCGTTTATGCGCGGAAAAATTGGGACCAACGTGATGAGTGACCGCGTGACGATTTGGGATGATGGACGCGCGCAGGATACGATCGCGCTGCCATTTGATTTTGAAGGCGTGCCGCGCCAACGTGTGCCGTTAATTGAAAATGGAATCGCGCGCGGCGTGGTGTACGATTCAGTCAGCGCGGCGAAAGACGGCGTTGCATCGACCGGACATTCGCTCCCCGCGCCGAATTCATTTGGTCCGATGGCAATGCATTTAAATCTCGCCCCGGGCGATGTGCCGAAAACGGAGCTGATCAAAACAATCGAGCGCGGTGTATGGGTGACGCGCTTTTGGTACACGCGCGCGGTGCATCCGCTTCAAGTGTTGATCACCGGCATGACGCGCGATGGAACATTCTTGATCGAAAACGGCGCGATCACGCGCCCGGTCAAAAATTTTCGATTCACGACCAGTTATCTCGACGCGTTCAATCGCGTGCGCGCGCTCAGCCGCGAAACGAAATTAATGTACAGCGATTGGGGCAATTCATCGCGGCGCGTGCCGGCGATGGTCGTAGATGGATTTCGGTTTACGGGCGTAACGCAATTCTAAAAAGAAAAAATTTTTTAGAGACGGAATTCATCCATCCCCTGCACGCGCTTTATCCGAAATAATTATTACCGCCAAGACGCCAAGTGCGCGAAGAAAAATATGAAGCGCTTACGCTCGTTTTATTTTTTATTCTTAGCGTTCTTTGCGTTCTTGGTGGTGAGATTTTTTATGCTGAATAAAGTCTATTATTTCGGCAATGGTTTTGCGTCTTTGGGTGCGGTGACGACAATCGTCGCATTCCCGAAATCCCAAATATGTCCGGTCATTTTCAGCGCGGCTTTTTCGGCGGGCGTTTTCGTGTTGTGCCCTTCGTAATTCAAGGTGTATTTGTGAACGTACCCATCGTTACATAACCACACATTCACATCCGCGCGATCAATCGCGCCGAAATCTTCTTTGTCTTGCGCCGAACCCAATAGCCCGACCAGCGCGGAATTCTTGAGCGATTTGAAATCGTAAAGATAAACATCGCACGCGCTGCCATCCACCGCCTCGCTCCGGACTTTTTTGAAATCATTTGCGTTCGCGCCGCCGGTTAAATCTTTAAACTCATCCGGTTTTGCAAAGCCGGTGAAACTACTTGTCGTGGATTGATCATCCGTCACGTACCACAGCTTGGGATCGGTTGCGCCGAACAGCGTTACACCTTTCATGTACGTTTTGCCGCCGGCTTCAATAATTTCTAACGATCCGCCGCCCGCTAACAAGGCAAGCACTCCGCCTTTCGAAGTGAGGTGAGTGTTCTTCCCATCCACTTCGCCTTTGAAATCAATAAACGATTCTTCGGCGTACTTGCCGTTCTTCGTCGCGCCAAAGAGCATTGCAAATTCGATGCGATATTTTGTCGCGCCTTGCGCTTTGGAAAGCGCATTCGCAAATGGATTCGGGCCGGTGTTTGCGGCGGCGGTGGGCGTTTTGGGTTGCACGGTTGGTTGCACAACCACCGGCGGGACATCGGTTGGCTGTTCTTCTTCCGCCTGTTGTTGCGGCACGAATTGACTGACCAAACTGGACACATCACACGCGAGCAACATCAGCGCGGCGGCAAGCCACACGATCAAAAATTTTTTGTTCATCATTCTCCTCCTTGAGGCAAATCTAAATCATCTGCGCGTTTTTG
>JACQEA010000185.1 GCA_016200825.1 Chloroflexota bacterium
AGTCGCGATGCCCGCGTCCAAATTACGCGTCGCGGTCGCGCGCATTTTGAAGGATGAAGGTTATTTAGACAAGCTGGAGATTTCCAAAGAAAAGCCCCAGGCGATGTTGCGCGTCTGGTTGCGCTATGATGATCGCCGCCGTCCAATTTTAACCGGCGTTAAACGCATTTCCAAACCCGGACGCCGCGTCTATGCCGGCAAAACCGATATTCCATGGGTGTGCAATGGGCTGGGCGTTTCGATTGTCTCCACGACGCGCGGCGTGATGACCGGCGCGCGCGCCAAGCAAATAGGTTTAGGCGGCGAAGTATTGTGTTTCGTATGGTAAACTAGGGCGGGTATGCAAAAAGATTTATTACCGGTGGTTTCGATGAAAAACCGTGTCACCAAACATTCTGGAATTCTGAACGAAGATTTTGCATACACGTCCTAAATTGGAGATTGGGCATTGCGAAATAATTTTTTCGCAACGCGCACGGTTGTGGAGGATTCATGTCGCGTGTAGGCCGAGCGCCCATCGTGCTTCCGAAAGGCGTTCAAGCGAAAATTGAAGGAAGCTCAATCACGATCAAAGGACCCAAAGGCGAACTGCGCCGCGAAATTCATCCCGCGTTCAAAGTGGAACTAAAAGATGGAACATTGACTGTCATCGCGCCGCAAGATTCGCTCTATGACGCGTTGCATGGTTTGACGCGCGCGTTGCTGAATAATATGGCGACGGGCGTCACGAATGGATTCAAACGCGAATTGGAAATCGAGGGCGTGGGTTATCGCGCGGAATTAACCGGCAAGAATTTGGTATTGTCGCTCGGATTTTCGCACACGGTTACGATCGAACCGCCGAGTGGAATTTCATTTGTCGTTGACAAGAATCAGCGTTTGTTTTCAGTGGAAGGTGTTGATCGCGAAGCGGTTGGACAAATGGCCGCGCGCTTGCGGACGATTCGACCGCCGGAACCGTACAAAGGCAAAGGCATTCATTATTTAGGTGAGCACATCCGGCGCAAAGCCGGTAAAGCTGGCAAGGTGGGCGCGGCGGGAGCGAAATTATGAAGCAATCCGATACCGTGATGCGCCGCGCGCGACGACATCGCCGCGTGCGCGCGCGAGTGATCGGCACAGTCGCGCGCCCGCGCTTGAATGTGTTTCGCAGTTTGCGACATATGTTTGCACAAATTATTGACGATACCAAAGGGCAAACGTTGGTCGCGGCATCTACGTTAGACAAAGATGTGCGCGCGGTTGCGCCGACCGCAAACAAACGCGCCGAAGCGAAAGCAGTCGGAAAATTATTGGCGCAACGCGCGCTTGCAAAAGGATTGAAGCAAGTTGTGTTTGATCGCGGCGGATATCAATATCACGGCCGCGTGCAAGCGCTGGCTGAGGGCGCGCGTGAAGGTGGATTAGAGTTTTAGAAATTTGATTTTGGAAATTGAAAATCAATTTCTAAAGATCAACATCGAGGGAATATGGCAAATAGACCGCGCGAAAGACAACGTGAAGACGAAGGACCCGGCTATGACGAACGCGTCGTGAATATCACGCGCGTATCGAAAGTAATCAAAGGCGGACGACATTTTGGGTTCCGCGTTTTGGTGGTCGTCGGCGACAACAATGGCAAAGTTGGAATTGGTTTGGGCAAAGCGCGCGAAGTGCCGGACGCAATTCGCAAAGCGACCGAACACGCGCGCAAAACGATGACGAACGTTCCGATCATTGGCACGACAATTCCGCACGCGCTGCATTCCAAGTACGGCGCATCGGAAGTAATGCTAAAACCCGCGACCCCCGGCACCGGTGTTATCGCGGGCGGTGGCGTGCGCGCGGTAATGGAATGCGCGGGAATCAAAGATGTGCTTACGAAATCATTGGGCAGTTCTAATCCGATCAATGTTGTGCGCGCAACTTTTTTTGGTTTGAATTCAATGGCGGACGCGGAAGCAGAAGCGCGCAAACGCAACAAGCCGGTAGATCAATTGTTGCCGCCGTGGAGGAAAGCGAACGATGGCAAACCCGCAGACTAAATTGAAAATTACATGGGTCAAGAGCGCGATCGGCTACCAAAAAAATCAAAAGGGTACGATCACCGCGTTGGGCTTGCGAAAGTTGGGGCAAGTGATCGAAAAAAATGATTCGCCGCAAGTGCGCGGCATGTTGTTCACGGTACGACATTTAGTAAAATGGGAAGAAGTAAAATAACCCAAGTTGCCACCTTGTCATTCTGAGGCGCGGTTTTTGCGCCGAAGAATCTTGTAGCCTCAAAAAAGAGTGAGGTTTTTATTGAATCAACAAGATTCTTCGCGGAGTTTATCCTGAACAAAGTGAAGGGCTCAGAATGACATTGAGACTCGACGTTCACGGTAGCAACTTGAGTTAAAATAATTCTAGAGCGAATTTTATCGGCAAGCGAGACACAACGATGAAACTACATGATCTTAGACCAACTGCTGGATCAACCCATCGCAAAAAACGCGTGGGGCGCGGCATTTCAGCCGGACAAGGCAAGACCGCGGGACGCGGCACCAAAGGACAAGGCGCGCGCACTGGCAGTGGGATCAAATTATATTTCGAAGGCGGGCAGAATCCATTAGTGCGCCGCTTGCCGCACTTGCGCGGTTTTTCAAATCATTTCCGAATTGAATATCAAGTGGTGAATCTCGAGACGCTCAATAAATTCGATGCGGGCGCGCAAGTGACGCCGGCGTTGCTCGTCGAGCGCGGGATGGTCAAGCAGCTTGCGCCCGTAAAAATATTGGGACAGGGTGAACTCAAAAAAGCGCTGACCGTTCACGCGCACGCATTTTCCGAGAGCGCGAAAGAAAAAATTGTCGCGCTGGGTGGAAAAGCCGAAATGCTAAGTAATAAATGACAAATGATAAATGACAAATGAACAAATAGAAAATCCAAGTGGTTGAATTTGTCATTGGTCATTACACATTTGTCATTTCTGAATTGTCATTGGAGTAAAGAATCCGATGTTTAAAGCGATTAGAGATGCGTGGCAACTGCCGGACTTGCGCAACAAATTACTCTTCACGTTGTTGATGCTCGTGGTGTACCGGCTTGCCGCTCACATTCCGGTGCCCGGAGTTGATCCGCAGAATCTTTCAGTATTATTCCGCTCGAATCAACTGCTCGGTTTTCTCGATCTCTTTTCCGGCGGCGCGCTCTCCAACTTTTCCGTCGTCGCGATGGGCGTGTATCCGTACATCACCGCTTCGATCATTATGCAACTGCTCGGTGGAATCGTTCCCGCGCTCCAAAAGTTGCAGAAAGAAGGCGGCGAAGCCGGGCGCGTGCGAATGAATCAATATACGCACTTGCTCACCGTTCCGCTCGCGGCGTTGCAAGGATTTGCGCAAGCGGCAGTGTTGACGCAAAGCAATCCGCCGGTGCTCACCAAATTTGGATTGACGACGTTTCCACTCGAAACCATTTCGATTATTTTGACGTTGACCGCCGGTACAATTTTCGCGATGTGGTTGGGCGAATTGATTTCAGAGCAAGGCATCGGTAGCGGCGTTTCGATTATTATTTTTGGCGGCATCGTTGCGGCAGTTCCGCAACGTATCGGACAATTAGTCCAATCGAATCCGGCTGGACTGATCATTTTTGCGCTGATTACCGTCATCACGATCGTTGGGATTATTTACATTCAAGAGGGCAGTCGCCGCATTCCCGTGCATTACGGCAAGCAAGTGCGCGGCATGAAAATGTACGGCGGGCAATCTAACGCGATTCCATTACGCGTCAATTCCGCCGGAATGATTCCGCTGATCTTTGCAATTTCGATTCTGATTTTTCCCGGCGTGATTGCGGGCTACTTTGCGGGCCCGCCCGGCAAAGAGAATTTAGCAAACGCGATCGTGGCCGCGTTCAATCAGAATAGCCCAGTGTATTGGGTCGTGTACTTTATGATGGTTGTCGGTTTTACTTTTTTCTATACCGATGTGATCTTTCGCCAACAAAATCTTTCTGAAGTTTTGCAACGCCAAGGCGCGTCGATTCCCGGTGTCCGCCCCGGACCCAAAACCGAAGAATATCTGAATGGCGTACTCCAACGC
>JACQEA010000186.1 GCA_016200825.1 Chloroflexota bacterium
GATTGGCGCGGGGCGACGGTGCTGGGCGGATTGGCAAGTTGCGCAAGCGGCATTACAGTAGATTGATCGCGACCGGGTGGACGACCGGGCACCCATTCCGCGCCGTCAAAGTACATCCATTTGCCGGTGCGCGGATTAATTTCCCACAACACGCCTTTGTCATCGTACACGCCGAGTTGACTCACTTGCGCTTCGTACTCGGCGCGGCTGATCGCTTCACCGCGTTGCACACGCGCTTGCAATTCTTTGAATTTTGATTCGGCTTCATCGAATGTCATCTTCCACTCCTTACAATTCAAAAATTTGCCCGGGCGCGGGAACGTTCACACTAAATTTTCCAACCGCGCGCAACGCGTCCGCAAGCGACAGCGCGGATTTTTCTTCGCCATGTACGACGAAAACGCCTTTGAGATTTTCTTTGCACGCGGTCACCCAATCAATGAGATCGCTACGATCCGCATGCGCGCTGAACCCGCTCGCCGATTCAACATGCGCGCGCACGGAAAATTCGTCGCCAAATATTTTTACTTTTTTCGTTCCATCTTGAATGCGCCGCCCCAACGTATTCTCGGCTTGATAACCCACAAAGAGTACGGTGTTGCGTTCGTCTTCGATCGTGTTTTTCAAATGATGCAAGACTCTGCCCGCTTCACACATTCCATTCGCGGAAATAATGACGACCGAGCCCTCGATCTGATTAATCTGTTTCGATTCTTCGACCGTGCGCGTGAGATGCAATTTTTCAAATCCAAACGGATCGGCGTGCGTCATCAAATGTTCGGTGACCGCGGGCTTGAGACATTCCAAGTGCATGCGAAAGACATCCGTCGCGCGCACGGCGAGCGGCGAATCTACAAACATCGGAATGCTTGGCACTAAATGCGCTTCGCTCTTGAGATGCAACGAATATAAAATTTCTTGCGTGCGCTCGACCGCGAACGCGGGAATCACGACCTTGCCGCCGCGCGTCACTGTTTCGCGAATGATGCGCGCGAGATCGTCTTCGGTTTTTTCAAACGCGCCGTGCTCGCGATCGCCGTACGTGCTTTCAATAATCAAGTAATCAATCTGTTGCGCCAATTCTGGATCGAGCAGAATCGGCGTGCCTTTGCGTCCGAGATCGCCGGTGAAACACAATCGCACCGCGCGATTTTCTTCCGTCAAATCCATGACGGTGATCGCGGAACCCAGAATGTGTCCCGCCTCGATAAACTGAACGCGCGTGCCGCCATTCAAATTAAACGCGCGTCCGTACGGACGTCCGACGAGATGTTGCAACGCGCGTTCCGCGTCCGCCGACGTATAAAGTGGTTCAACCGGCGGCATACCGGCGCGCGATGTTTTTTGATTAAGATATTGCGCGTCTTGTTCCTGAATGCGCGCGCTATCGCGCAACATCAGCATCGCAAGATCGCGCGTCGCGCTGGTGCAATTCACATCGCCGACAAAACCGCGCTTGATATACGTCGGCAAATTGCCGCAATGATCAATGTGCGCGTGCGAAAGAATCGCGGTGTCAATCGTTTTGGGATCGACCGGCGGATTCGCGTTGCGCTGCGCGGCTTCGGCGCGATGACCTTGAAACAATCCGCAATCCAACATGACCCGATGCTGATTTGTTTCCAGCAGATGCATCGAGCCGGTGACCGTGCGCGCCGCGCCGTGAAAAGTAAGTCGCATGGATTCATCGGGAGTATAACATAGAGAGTGGTGAGGCGCAAAGTAGGGGCGAGGCAATCGTCAAAACTCGATGTTTAAAAAACTTAACCGGCATATTCCGCGCTCGCGTTGCGAGTTCTTGGTCTGACGATTGCCTCGCCCTTACGCGCCCCACATGTCGCGCGCGATCTCTTCCATCCTCAACGCGATTAATTTCGCGCGCGATGGTTTTCCACTTGCCCAATCCCAATCGCGCGCGGCGTAATAATCGCGCATCATTCGCTCAAAATCGGGCCGATGTCCTTCGGTGCCGCCGTCCGCGAGTACGCGCAACATCAATTCCGGCAGTTTTTCTTTTTCACGCGCGCGATAACCAAGTTTCAGATTGAGCGCGCGTTGCAAATTCCATTGCCGCTCGCCACAACTCAAAACGTTTTGCAGATTGATGTCGTAGCCGGTCGCGGCGGAAGTGAGATCGCAAATTTGTTGCGCGGTCGGATTCGGGAAATAACACAAGACGAGCGCGTTGTTGAACGCGCGCCAATCTTGATGGCGCGCGACCATCGCGCCTTTGTCCTGCGCGCCAAAGCGATCACTAGACAAAATTTTCAATTCTTCAATCGTGCGACCAATGTCCACAAAAAAATGATCGCTCTGATTGTGATTCGCGCCGATGGGCGACGTGGCGTACGCGACTGCCATACCCGTGAACGCGCGCGGATCATGCATCGGAACTTCCGCGCCGTTGATTTGCACCGCGAGTCCTTCCACGTGATAACGCGCGCCGAGCGCGCGCGTGCCTTCCGCCAACACCGCGCCAAAATTTTCGCGATACGCGATGTCGCTCAAAAGTTGCAACGTGCCGCGCGTATCGCCCCACCGAATATCGAGATCGCTCGCCGGTAAAATTCCTTGCTCGCGCAAAAACATCGCGAACGCAATCGTTGAACCGGCGCTGATGCAATCGAGACCAAGCGCGTCGGCTTGCGAGCCGATGTACGTCAGCGCGGCGAGATCGTCGTTCAACATCAGCGCGCCAAAAACCGCGAGCGTTTCATATTCGGGTCCTTCCGCTTGCGGAATGTCGTGCGCGCCCGCGCGTTCTACCGCGCGCCCGCACGCGATCATGCACGCGTGACACGTCGCGCGCCCGGTCAAAATTGTTTCCGCAAGAATGTTGCCGCTGATTTTTCCGTAATCGAATGTGCCTTGCGTCCAATATTTGGTTGGAATATCGCCGAGCAGTCCTTCGTAATCCATTGCGCCGCTCGTGCCGACGGCGCGAAACATTTGCGTCGAGATTTCAGCGTGTAAATATTTTTGCGCGTCGTTGAGGACGCGATAAAAGCGCGCGCGATCGTGAAGTTGAATTTTATTTTCTTTCGCGCCGCGCACCGCAATTGCTTTCAGATTTTTCGATCCCATCACCGCGCCCATTCCGCATCGTCCCGCGATGCCTTTTTTCTGATGCTTGCCCGCGCCCGACGCGAGGATGAGCGCGGACGGAACCAAATTTTCTCCGGCGGGCCCAATCGCGGCGACGATGAAATGTTCGTCGCGCAATTCCGCGCGCACCGCCGCGCCGGTTTCGTACGTGGTCATGCCGCGCAAATGTTGCGCGTCGCGCAATTCTACTTTGCCTGGCTCGATCACCAAATAAACCGGCGTCGCAGATTTGCCGCGCACAATAATTCCATCATAGCCCGCGAATTTGAGTTCGGGTCCAAAAAAATTTCCCGCATTGGCTTGACCGTACAATCCGGTTTGCGGCGAACGCGCCACGACAACAAAGCGTCCCGAGCTCGGTGCGCCGGTCGCGTCGAGCGGACCGGTCATGAAGATGAGCAGATTATCCGCGCCGAGCGGATCGATGCGCGCATCAATCGCGTCATACAAATAACGCGCGGCGAGTCCGCCGCCGCCAATATATTCGCGCGCGAATTTTTCGTTGAGCGATTCGGCGTTGATCGCGCCAGTCGTGAGATTGATGATGAGGAGTTTGCCTACATATCCATTCATGCAAAAACTCTTTAACCACAAAGATCACAAAGAACACAAAGGGATGTCATTCTGAGGAGCGAAGCGACGAAGAATCTTGTTATTCGCCTAGAATCAAATTCCAATTACAAGATGCTTCGCGGAGTTTATAGTGAGCGAAGCGAATCTACTCAGCATGACAACTTATTTGCGCTCTTTGAGTCTTGGTTCAATATTTTTTTGGGAGGAATGTTTTCTATCGCATACTCTGCCAGCGCGGTAATTGTCAAACTCGGATTTACGCCGGGATTCGCGGGCATAATCGAACCGTCCACAATGTACAGTCCCGGATAATTGTGCACTTGAAATTCTAAATCCACGACACCATCGTCCGCGTCGCGACCAATTGGCGCGCCGCCGAGAATATGCGCGGTCGTAGGAATGTTCAACAGTCCTTCGTTGATCGTTCCCGCCGGAATGGAATTTGTTTTTTGCGCGAACGCGCGCGTGACGCGATGCCCGATATCTAATTGCGCGTCGATAGCGCGCGCCGCGTCGGCGGCGCGTTCCGAAACGAGTCCGCGCCGGAACAGTGTCCAAAAATTTCTTCCCAGCCGGACGCGCATCAACGTATCGCGCGTTTGCATTACCAAGAGAATCGTCGTGCGCCGCGCGAGTCGTCCCAGAAATTTTGAATTGAGAAAATCCAGGGGATGCCGCGCGATTTCCGCAAACAGCTTGAGCGCGCGAATAAAAAGATTACTGCTCGCTTCGATCAACGGCGCGCCCATCAAAAATAACATCAACGATGATCCATCGCGATAACGCACCGGCTCGACGCGCGTCACCGCGTCCGCGCTAAAGATTGAAGTAATCGCGACTCCTTGCG
Organism: Chloroflexota bacterium; assembly: GCA_016200825.1. Lineage (GTDB taxonomy): Bacteria > Chloroflexota > Anaerolineae > UBA4142 > UBA4142 > JACQEA01. The sequence continues at coordinate 4,526 of JACQEA010000186.1, forward strand.
AAAAATCCACCTTGGCATCGCGATGGGTCGCGCCCAAAAGTTCTTCGCTGTTTGTGCGCACGCGTTCGCCCAATTTACGCGATAGATTTGGCAACGTGCGCGCGACATCGCGGCAATGAAATAAAAGTTCCAGTGTACCAATCACACCTGCGGCGAGAACGACATTTCGCGCGCGCACGCGGCGCGGCGATTTATCCAACCACGCGGTAGACTTTTCGGACACGATCTCATAGCGCGTGCCGTCGCGTTGATTTGCGAGTGGAACAATCTCGCGCACCTTCGCTTCCGCGCGAATTTCCGCGCCGCGTTTTTCGGCGAGATATAAATAATTTTTGACGAGCGTGTTCTTGGCATTGTGGCGGCAACCGGTCATACAGCCACCGCAATGAATACAACCGGCGCGCACGGGACCATCGCCGTCAAAGTACGGATCGGGAACGGTTTGTGCGGGCTCGCCGAAAAAAACGCCGACATCGGTCGCGCGAAATGAATCGCCGTTGCCCAGCTCACGCGCGATTTCTTGGAGCGCGTGATCCGCAATCCATAAACGCGGATTCGTCGCCACGCCGAGCATTTTTTTTGCGGTGGCGTAATGCGGACGCAAAATATTTTTCCAGTCCGCGAGATCGCGCCATGCGGGCGCGGAAAACAATTCATCGCTCGGCTCGATCAAAACATTCGCGTACCCCAAACTTCCGCCGCCGACGCCGCTGCCGTGCAAAACCAAAACGCCGTTGAGAAAAGTAATTTGCAAAATTCCAAAACAGCGCAGCGCGGGCAGCCACAAATATTTCCAAAAGAGCCAATTGGTCGCGGGGAAATCTTGATCGCGGAATCGTTTGCCGCGTTCGAGAACGAGCACGCGATAATTTTTTTCCGCGAGCCGCAACGCGGAGACGCTGCCGCCGAATCCCGAGCCAATGATAACGAAATCAAAAGTTTCCATTGAATCACAAAATTTACCGCGGAGAACGCCGAGGGCGCAAAGACCGATTGTCATGCTCAGTACTTCACGAAAAGGGGATAAGTATGGCATATTTGCTCTGACCAAGGAGACAAATAGCCATGCTCAACCCCCGCCATCAGTCTAATCGAATTGGACCTTCATCAC